>JBILPY010000638.1:0-3080 GCA_044373575.1 Prosthecobacter sp.
GAAGGGGGAATCCTTCAATTGGGACTTGAGGGCGGTGAAGCTGGCAGTGTCGGTGGCACGCAGCTTTTCCAGGGCGGAGCCTGCGCCAAACCAGCCGGGCAGGTAGAAGCGGGACTGGGTCCAGGAGAAGACCCAGGGGATGGCGCGGAGGTCATCCAGCGAAGCCTGACCGGTGCGGCGGGAGGGGCGTGAGCCGATGCGTGCGTTTTCCAGGGCGTCGATGGGCGTGGCCTGACGGTAGAAGCGCATGAAGTCGGGCGTCTCCAGCAATGCACGGTAGGCCGTGCGGCTGTCGGCGGCGAGTCGGTCCAGCACGGGCGCGAGGGACTGATCCGCCGGCTTGCCGTGGCGATGCCGCGCGGTGGCCGAGGCGGTGGAGGCCATGAGCAGCTCCGTGTGATAGACGGCGGCGCCGAGATGGGCGTATTTCTGCGCGATGGTCTCCCCCTGCTCGGTCATGCGCATGGTGCCGCCGAGACTGCCCTGCGGCAGGGCCTCCATGAACCAATGTGTGGGCCCCGCACCGCGTCCGACGGTGCCGCCGCGGCCATGGAAGAAGATGGGCTGCACGCCGTGCTTCGTGGCGGTGGCGCTGAGTGCTGCCTGAGCGCGATGCAGTGCCCACTGGCTTGCGAGGATGCCGCAATCTTTATTGGAGTCAGAGTAGCCCACCATCATCTGGAAGGTGGGCTTTTCCGCCCGCAGGCTGCGGCGAGTGACCGGATGCTGAAGGAATTCATCGGTAATACCGGGACCGGCCTCTAGGTCAGCCATCGTTTCAAAAAGTGGCGCCACAGGCAGCGGGCAGCGCAGTCCACCATCGCTCCAGGTCATGAGGCCAGCCTCCCGGGCGAGTAGATAAACGGTGAGCAGATCTTCCACGTTTCGAGTCATCGAGACGATGAGGGCTCCCAACCCTGCCGTGCCATGCTGGGCGATGTGCGTGGCGAGCACGCTGTGGCAGGCGAGCACTGTGTCTGCCTCTGGTCCGGCCGACATGCCTGCGGCCAGGAAGGGGCGCGGGGAGCGGAGCTCCTTCTCCAAAAGCGCGCGCTTCTCCGCGAGCGTCCACTGGCTCAGAGGCTTGTCGCCGAGCAGTCCGGCGGCTTTGATGAGCTGCTCCAGCGCCTTCTCATGGAAGGCGGAGTTTTGCCGAACGTCCAGGATGGCCGAGTGGAAGCCGAAGGCCTCCAGGCGGCGGCGGAATGGCACGATGTATTCGATGACGAGCGCGTGCGCGCCCACGTTCTCCAGAGCCTCGGCGTAGGCGTTCATGTCAGCGAGCAGTGCCGCCGGACTGTGGTAGGCACCAGGGCTGCCGGGCTTTTCGATCTCTGCCAGCAAGCGAGCGCGCATCAGATAAGCGGCGGCACGCCAGGGTTCTTCCTTGTTGCGATCCAAGATGTAGGCCACGTCGGCATGGGCTTCACCTCCGAGCGCTGCCCCAAGGCTGGTGATGAGCGTCTCCAGCACAGGCGGGGTCTTTTGGAAAAGAGAACTCAGCGGCGAATGACGGGCGATCTGCTCCAGCGCACGACGATGCACGCGGAGGGCATTTTTGCGCAGCTCACGCAGGGCTTTCTCCGTCACTTCAGAGGTCACGAAGGGGTGGCCATCGCGATCTCCACCGATCCAGGTGCCAAAACGGACGAGGGGCGGCAAGGCATCGACACCGGTGGGATCGTAGCCAGCAGCGACCCATGCCTCACGAAGGTGGATGTGGGCACGGGAGAGTGCCTCGGGGAAGACTTCGCGCAGGTAATGGAGCGCGTTTTGCAACTCGGCATCGATGGTGGGGCGGGTGACGTGGATCTCTCCCGTGCGCCAGAGATTTTCGAGCTGGACCTCGAGCTGGGACTGGATGCGGTGCTGCTCACGCGGAGTGAAGTCCTTGTTCTCGTGGCGATTCATCAGCGCATAGATCTCCAGATGCAGATCACGCACGGACTCACGCTTTGCCTCAGTCGGGTGGGCGGTGAGCACGGGCTCCACGCAGACATCACGCAGCACGCCGAGCAGTTCGGCCTCGGTGACGCCCAGCTTCTTCATGGCACGCAGATTTTCCGGCCACATGCCGGGCTCTGCCTCCGGGCCGCGATCCTTTTCCCGCAGTCGGCGGATCTGGGCTGCGGCGCGCTCTTCGACGATATTGAGGAGCTGAAAGGCGATGGACAGGGCCTGCCCGAGTGTGCGATTCGGCTCCGCTCCCACTTCCTGGATATGGCCCAGCCAGGGCAGTTTATCCGCCAGCGCGCCCTCGCCGACGCGGTGCAGCACGGCAGCAAAGGCCGTCATGAGAAATTTAAGATCGTCTTCGAGAAGGCGGAAGCCGCGCTCCCGCAGGGGGTTGGTGGAGGTCATTGCCCTTTCTCATAAGCAGGAAGGATGCCGCTGCACCTGTTTGGCGTCATTTTTGCAGACTGAATGGAGCGAACTTTTCAACAATGAGCTTCCACCTCAACCCATGAGCCTGCTAGAAGTCAGGAACATGAATTCAGCGCCCAGCCTGACAGCACCCTGCATCGAATCTCTCGAACCCCGCCTAGCCCCAGCGGGAATCATCACTGTCACCCAGAGCAACGGAACCCTAATTTTCACCGGCGATGGCATGGACAATGCCATGGAGATCACCTCTCCAACGCTGAACGTCCTCTCCATCAAAGACCCGAATGCCGGGGAGGTCGGAGCGGAGCCCACTCTCTTCCGTATCGCCGGGCAGGCGGACTCCTCCACCCTGGTTCTGCCGACGTTTCAGTCGATCAAAGTGAACCTCGGCGGCGGTGATGATGAATTGAGAGCCAGCGCCCTCTTTGTGAACGGAGCCGTCACAATCCTGGGAGGAGAAGGCAATGACGAACTCTCCCTCTCCGGCACCTACAATGGTGCCATCCTGATGGACGGCGGCAACGGCAACGATAAACTAGGCGCTAGTGGTGTCTTCAATAACACGGTCACCGTGAAAGGTGGGGCCGGGGATGACGAAGTCTTCTTTGGCAGTGGGAACTACGCCCGAGGCATCACCGCTGACCTCGGCGCAGGGAGCAATGACTTTACCCTGTATCCGGAGGCCACCGCCAATG
>JBILPY010000113.1:0-9991 GCA_044373575.1 Prosthecobacter sp.
GCTTCGGAGTCACCACGTGGCTCTGCTGGCATTCGCTGTGTTCCATCATGCGTGATTTCGCCGTCGAGCTGAAGCCCACCTTCGGTCTCATGGTGCTTTGTGCCGCCGCTGGTGTTGGCTTTGGTGCGCTGAATGAAGTTATCGAGTTCATCGCCGTGCTTACGATCCCGAACACCAACGTCGGCGGTTATGAAAACACTGGCTGGGATCTTGTGGCGAATCTGGTCGGAGCCACCGTCTCGGCGTTGATCATCCGCATCGGTCACAAAGCTGGCGCGGCCTGAAAGCATCGAAGCTGGCGATATTCGCAGCGATAGATGCGCACTGGCGAGCTCGATACCTTGATCTGCCATGAACCGTCGCACCCTTCTCTCCAACACTTCCGCCATCGGCCTCGGGGCCGCGCTTTCCGCCCTGCCAAAACTCCGCGCTGCCGATAAGGCGGGGAAGAAGCTCAAAGTCGCCGTCGTCGCGCTCGGTCGTGGCATGGGCCATGTGCAGGCGCTGCTCACATTGCCTGATGTGGAGATAGCCTACCTCGCGGAGACGGACTCTGGTCGTCTCGACAAAGGGCTGAAGGTGGTGGCCGACAAGCAGGCCACGTCCTGCCAGGGCGTGAAGGACTTCCGCAAGATCCTCGAAGACAAAACGGTCGATGCCGTCTTCATCGCCACGCCGAACTTCTGGCACACGCCCATGGCCATCCTCGCGCTGCAAGCGGGCAAGAACGTCTATGTCGAAAAGCCCGGCAGCCAGAACCCCGGCGAAGCTGAGGCCCTCGTCTCCGCCATGAAGAAGTCCGGCAAGCTCGTGCAGATGGGCAATCAACGCCGCACCTGGATGAAGGAAGCCATCTCCGCTCTGCACGGCGGAGTCATCGGCGAGGCGCGCTTTGCCCGTGGCACCTATTACAACACGCGCAAAGAAGTCGGCCAGCTCGCGCTGCCACCTTCCGCCGATCTCGACTGGAACATGTGGCAGGGCCCCGTGACCGATGATCCGAAGCACGACATGAAGAAGTTCGCCCACTACGACTGGCATTGGCTCTGGCATTGGGGCAATGGCGAACTCGGCAACAACGGCATCCACACGCTCGATATCATGCGCTGGGGTTTGAAAGGCGAGTATCCGCTCAAGGTTACCTACAACGGCGGACGTTACTTTTACAAAGACGAGCAGGAGACGCCCGACACCGGCACTGCCGTGTACGACTTCGGTCATGCCGGCTGCGAATGGCTGCAAAGCTCCTGCCACCCCCGCGCTGCAGAGAAGCCGCTCGGCGAGGTCATGTTCTACGGCGACAACGGCACCATGGCCATCGCCCGCGACTCCTGGACCATCTATGATCCGAAGGGTGCCGAGATCAGCAAAGCCAAAGGCGCTGGTGGTGGCGACCCCGCCCACATCGGCAACTTCCTCGACGCCATTCGTGGCAAAGGCAGCCTGAACAGCCCCATCGACGAAGGCCAGAAGAGCACCATGATGTGCCACCTCGGCAACATCGCCTACCGCACCAACACCGTCGTCCGCTGCGATCCCAAGACCGGCAAACTCATCGACAACCCCGAAGGCGAAAAACTCTGGAAACGCTCCGCCTATCGCGAGGGCTGGGGGATCTGAGACTTCACCATGCCGCCATCAAACCCGTCGGCCCGAGTCGCACTTGTGTTGTGCCTTCGGGCAGGCGGAAGCGCTGGGGGGAGTCGGTGACTCGGGGGCCCCAGAGCACAGCTTTGCCGTTCTGATCATGGGCGAGTGAGATGCCTTCGATGGCGATCACCTTTGCTGGCTCGGAAAGGCTCGATGAGCTGGGGAGTTCAGTCGCGGAGATGGGGCGGGCTTGGATGCCACTGGGGAATCGATGGGCTTCTTCGTCCGTGATCTGGCGAGGTGAGCCAGACATCTCGTTCGGCAGAAGGTAGGACGTGCCTGCTTGAGATCGGGCGGTGGCTTCGCTGGGTGTTGCCGCCAGGCTGCTCACTGGTTCGGGAAAGGACAGACGATGCTCTTTGCCAGGACTCGACTCGTGCCACATGACCACGCTGCCATCTTTGAGCAAAGCTGCGCCGCCGTGGCTGAGGAGCACGACGTCCTGCCACTCGGCAGCGGCGAGTGTTGGCGGCGGATGCAGGGCAGGGGAAATGGGATCGATGGACCAGACGTGGACTTTCGTCGGACCTGGAGTGGATGGCGATGGGGCGCTCGGAGTGAAGAGGGGTTTGTCAGGCTGGGCAGAGGGTTGGGGCGGCGCTGGCGGTGTGCTGACAACTTTGGCGGGTGGCGCTGGCGGGTTTGGATTTTTGCCGACTGGAGGAGCTTCGACCACACGGAGCTGTGCCTTTTGCTTTCCTGAGTCGAGAGATTCAAAAACAGATCGGATGGTCAGCCATGATCCGAATAGGAGCACCGCGCCGATGAGCAGAACGACGGTCAGAACGGCTGCCCAGGGGAAACGTCTCTTCGATGGTTGCGATGCATTCGTTGCCGGACTGCGCACGCTGGTGACATCGCGCTTGATGTCTGCGGCAGCCTGGTAGCGGTCTTCAGGGCGCTCTTGAAGTGCGCGCTGCACGACGTCGTCGAGCCGGGCATCGCTGCCAGCTTTACTCGACGGGGGCTGGAAGACGCCGCGTGGCAGCTCGCCGGTGAGCATTTCATAAAGGAGGACACCGAGGCTGTAGATGTCGGCGCGGTGATCGACATGCGCGGCATCGCGAGCCTGCTCGGGGGCGGTGTAGGCGGGCGTGCCCATGAAGGCTCCGGTGTGGGAGAGCGTCATCGCATCGCTGTCGAAAGCGCGGTCCAGGCGGGCGAGTCCGAAGTCGGCGACCTTCACCTGACCGGCGGAGTCGATGAGGATGTTCGAGGGCTTGATGTCGCGGTGAATGACGCCCTGCTCATGTGCGTAGGCGAGGGCGTCGCAGACTTGCCGCACGACTTCGATGGCGCGCGGCACGTCGAGTTTGCCTGCGGCGATGAGATCGCTCAGCGGGCAGCCATCGACATGCTCCATGACGAAGTAGAAATGACCTGCCTGGGTGATGCCGGACTCGTGCAGCGCCACGATGCCGGGATGACGAAGCTTAGCCAGCGTGCGTGCCTCGCGGCGGAAGCGCTCGACCTGGCGTTCGTCGCGACTGGCCTCGATGGGCAGGAGCTTGATCGCCACATCGCGGTCGAGGTCGGGCTGATGCAGATGATACACCGCGCCCATGCCACCACGGCCGAGCATGCCCTTCATCTGCCATTGCGGGAAGAGCTTGGCCACTTCGGCGGGCGATGGGGGCTCCCAGTCCGTGGAAGAAGCCTCGTCCGTGCCCAGGCCAAGCAGAGCGGCGGGGTCGAGACCGGAGATGAGGGGCGCGGGCATGGTGGGAATGACGAATGATTAAATCCGAATGACGAAAAGTAGCTTGGAAATTCGAGCTTCGAATTTCGGCCTTCCTTCGTCATTCGGGAATTCGGGTTTCGTCATTATCTGGCGACCAGCTCCACGCGCCGATTCAGGGCGCGGCCTTCTTCGGTGCTGTTTGTCGTCACAGGAGCCATGAAGGAAGCGCCCAGCGGAGTCAGGCGTGCGGCATCAATGCCGTGCTTGCTGGCGAGTTCTGCGACGACAGCCTTGGCGCGGCGTTTGGAGAGGTCTTCGTTGAACTCGAAGGTGCCGACATTGTCCGTGTGGCCGACGACGAGCACCTTCATGTTAGGCTCGGCTTTGAGCAAAGACGCCATCTCAGTGAGAGTCGAAGCTGACTCCGGTTTGATGTCGGCTTTATTGAAGTCAAAGAGGATGCCGTAGATGGCGACCTTGCCGCTGCTGGAGATGGATTTCTGCATCTCGGCGGCGGAGAGATGAACCATCTTTTCCTCCATGGGGCGCGTGTCCACATAGTCCACCTGGATGAGCACGGACTCCTGCGGGATGGTGACGTCCTGCTTCCATGGATTGACCTCCGACTTTGCGATCATGACATGCTCCCAGGAGCGCGCGGCGATGAAGATCGCGGCATAGAGGCCGCCCTTTTCCATGCAGAAGTAGCGGCGGTCCTTCACGCCCGTGGTGAGCATCTGGTGATCGAGCTCCGGGATGCCGTAGTATTGCTTCGGCGGGCCGTTGCGGATCTCGGACTGGCCGCCGGACCAGATGGAAGTGAAGCCGACTTCCTTGAAGGCCAGCTCGTAATTGCGGGCGATCTCCAGCGTGCTGCGTTTGCCCGCCGTGAGATTCAGCAGCAGATAGGTGCTGCGGTGCGTGCGCCCTTCGACCTTGCGCACTTCTTTGGGGTCCGTGGAGCCTGGTGAGCTGAGCCCGCCGATTTGCAGGCCGAGTTCGCCATACTTTTGGGAGGATTGCAGCACGATGGAACTACCTTCGTAGCGCGGCATGCCGGGGTAGTCCTTGGTGTTTGGCGCGTCCTGAGTTGGAGCCACTTTCTGGGCGAAAGCGGTGGTGGCAAAGAGGCCCGCGAGGGCGATGAGGTGGTGCAGTTTCATGGATGTGGATGTGTTGAGATGGGTGTCGAGCGCTTCTGGCTCATCCTCTGTCTGGCAGTGGGGGGAGGGACGTTACAAAAAACTTTTCACAGGCTGACAGGTGTCACTTTTTGCCCAGGGCCTTCCGGCATTCTTCCACGAGATATTTCGGCGAGCTGAAGGCGGGGTTCTTTGAGGAGAAGACGATCTCGATGGGGCCGCCCTCGTCGTGCTTTTGATATTGCTCGATGCTGACGACCGAGGTGTGCTCGTGTGTGGTGCCGGAGCTGTCGGTATAGCGATAAGCGAGCTTCCAGCGGCGGGAGCTGGACTTTGCGCCGCTGATGCTGCGCTTGCTGAAGATCTGTCCTGTGACTTCGATGCCATGATTACAGAGTTCACGCATTTGCAGTCCGCGTCGGACTGCCAGAAAGATGATGCCGCCCACGATGAGCACGGGCACGAGCAAGCCGAGGAGGAGTCCAGTCATAGGATTGAAAATGGAGTTCGCTGAAAATCTACCGGTTCAACCTTTCCCTGACAAGAAAGGAAGTCTGGCAGAGGAGACGGAGATTGTTCATCATAAGGCCGCGATTATTCTTTCCTGTCATGATCTCTCAAAGCGATGCCCCCTTCCCCGCCACACGCTGGAGTCTCGTCGCTGGTGCGCGCAGCGCGGCTGACCCAGGGCGCAGGCGTGCGGCGCTGGAGGAACTGTGCTCGCTCTACTGGCGGCCGATCTATGGCTTTCTGAGGCGGCGTGGACTGGCCGTCGCTGAGGCGCAGGATGCCACGCAGGGCTTTTTTGTTGCACTGCTGGAAGAGGATCTTTTCACCAAGGCGGCGGAAGACAGCGGGCGGATGCGCAGCTTCCTGCTCGGTGCCCTCCAGCGCTGGCAGCGTGGTGAGTGGCGCAAAGGACAGGCGGAGAAACGTGGTGGCGGGCAGGAACTTCTCTCACTGGAACTCATGGCCGAGGAAGATGGCTTCGAGGCGGCAGGCAGCGATGATGACACCCCTGAGCGCTACTTTGAAAAAAGCTGCGCGCTCGTACTGCTGGAGTCCGCGATGCAACGGTTGGCGAAGGAGCAGACTGCGGCGGGAAAAGGCGCCGCCTTCACCGTGCTACGTCCGCTTCTGGCTCCGCTCTCCGGCGAACCAACGATCAGCTACCAGGAAGCCGCCCATCAACTCAGGCAAACGCCCGAGGCACTGCGCGTGACTCTGCATCGCTTGCGCAAACGCTTCGCCGAAGTGCTGCGGGAGACGGTGGCGGACACGCTGGTGAACCCAACGGAGGAGGCGATCCAAGGTGAGCTGGATGCGCTACGGATGGCCTTTTCCGCCTAAAGAAATTTTTTTCACGAGTCGTGTAACGTTGTCCGGCGCACTGCCAGACAGGGGATGACGCGGAGATTTCCGCACCCAACAAAACTCAAAACAAGTCATCCCCATGAAAACAAAACTCACCCTCCTGCTCGCGCTGGCCATCAGTGCTGCACACGACGCCGACGCCGGCCCGAATCTGCCTGCCAGCAAGGCCTCCAACCTCCCACGCCAGACCCAACGCCAGGCGGTCCCGATGATCAAGCCCCGCGCCCGTCCGGCCGCATCGCACTCACTGCCGAAGACGCCGGTCATTCGGTCGGCCCAGCCATCCTTCATCCAGCCGCGCAGCAGCGGATTCAGCGTTCCTCGTCAGGCCATGCCTGCCAAACCCGCCGTGGCCTCTGGCAAAAGCCCCGCCAGCGGCCGCCTGCCCGCCAAACCGCGGATCGATATTCGCAAGGTCTCCCCAAGCCTGAGCCTCCCAAACGCCGCCGCGCTACGCGAGGGGCGGGAGATCGTCGAAGGACTCAAGGCTCTCGATTCCCTGCGCAGTCCAGGTTTCCAAAATCTGATTCCCGAAGGTCTGTCTGGTCACAGTGGCGGAAGACCGGCAGGACCTGCTGATCCCTTTGCCAACAACGGCACCGTAATGAGGGAACCCAAGGCTCCAGACTCCATTTCTGGCAGCCGGAGCGGTCTGACGGACATTCGGGGTTCATCCAGCAGGGCCCGCCAGGGTACCCGCACGGAGCCTGGCACTTTGACCACCTTTGCCCTGCGTCTGGCGACGAGCGGTCCCCACACGACGACCACGCACATCTGGAGCAATGGCAACACGACCTATGCCGCCTCTGACACGGATGATGGGACACACATAACCACGGAGTATCTGGACTCCCGGGGGAATGTCACCGGCCGCACCGATCAATGGACCCATACCGGTGCGACTGGCTCAAGCCGCACCACAGACACCTATGATGAGAACGGCCGCTTCACCGGATCTGAAACTATCACAACCCATGACGATAGCAGCAGTCAGTCGAAAAGCGTGGCAGCTGACGGCACTGTGGTGGTGACAGAGAGCGATGGGCAGGGTCACGTGAGGCAGTATGAGTCTGAGGACTCTCGTGGCACCCGCAGCTGTGATCGCGGCAATGGCGAGGTCGCCATGGGCGGTCCCGTGAATGGCAGCGGCCCCAGTGTGGCGCAGGCTGCGGGTCTCTTGCCTCTGGACCTCCTGCGTCAGTCGGCTGAGGGCTCGGCAGGCTGTGGCGGCAGCAACTTCATGACGTCGGGCCGCACCAGCTCGAATCAAGTGCGCCCGATCGGCGCTGAAGGTCAGACGGGCATCGGTGGGAATCAGAACCCAGTCCCCGTGAATCGCGGCAGCACGGTGGTGCTTCCAGGGCCACTGACGGGTGGCGGTGACAGTCCTGAATGAGTCCTGCGCATCGTCGTCAGGACAAAACAAAACCCCTGAGACCTCACGGCACTCAGGGGTTTCCTTCGTTGGATAAATCAGGCCAGCGTCACGCCTTCATCATGGCTGTCCACATCCATCTCGCGTACGCGCTTGCGGTCGCGCTCGGCCTGAACCGCAGTGCGGAGTTTTTCGCGTACGTCTTCGACATTCGCGATGGCCCGCATGGCCACGGTGGGGGTGCTGGCATCGCTCGTCACGAGGGTCAGATTGCCCAACCCGACGAGGCGCAGGAACAGCGGCTGATCCATGGCGTAGTCCTTCACGCGGAAAAGCTCCAGCTCATCGAGCTTTCGGTTCAGAATACCAGTGCCGATCTTCAGGCGCTGGGTGGTGAGCTCATACGAGGTGGATTTGGTGATCCACCAACGGATCAACCACATGAAAAGTGGCACCAGAAGAGCTAGATAGGAGAGGCCTGCTGTCGGCAAAGCCGCCACCGTGGACCCAAAGCCGATGCCGAGGGCGATCACGATGCAGAAGAAATAATACCAGAAGTGGACCCACTGGGAAGTGTGGCCCTTCCAGAGGGTGGTTTCAGCAGAGGGGGACGGAGGTGTGGACTCAGAGTTCATAGGCGGGCGGAGTGGTGGGTGGTCAGGCTGACAGGGGGAACGCGAATTTGGGAGCTATTTTGTAACCAGCGTGGGGAAAAGTCATGCAGCATTGGCTCGTGGTTCGATTAGCTGAGTCGTCCGCACGGCGAAGTTCTCCGCCGCTGGCACATCCCAGACGAGGTAGCGGGAGAGCATCTTCATTAGCCCGCGACTGTATTTGGACCGTGTCCAGCCGCCGGAGGCCATGCTGGCGATGTGGCGGGTGGAATGGCGCTCCATACGGCTGGCCAGGTTGAAGGGGCTCGGCTTCATGGCCAGGTTCTTGCCCGCGAGATGGATGCGGAAGATGCGCCCATCGTAGAAGTAGCGCACCAGCTCCTGCCAGGAGCGGTGCCAGTCGATGATGCGGGCGGAGTATTTGTTCAGCGCGTGAGCCATCTTCTCGGGCTGGTTCAGGATATCCACACCCTGCGCAAAAAGGCAGGAGTCGAGCTGCTGAGCACCGACGAGCGACATGAACAAACCGGGCGAGAGCATAGGATCGACGAAGCCGAACGCATCTCCACACAGCACCCAGCCGGGACCATGACCACGATCGGCGAGGAGTTGGTAGTTTGAGTAAGTCATCACGGGCGTGATGCGGCGAGCACGGGTGGCTTTCTCAGCGAGCAGCGGCTCCTGGCGGATGGCATTTTCCAAGCGCTCCTCGGCGGTAGCGCCGAGTGTCTTGGCGTGCTCTTTGGAAACGACGATGCCGACAGACAAACGACCCGGCAGCGGGATGCGCCAGCTCCAGCCTGCGCGGAGCACGGAGATGATGACTTGGCCGGGCTCGACTTCATCGTGATCGAAGTCCTCAAAGTGCGCGAAGTAGGCGATGTCGTCTCGCTCACCCTTTTCCGCAGGCAGATTCATCGCGCGTGCAAAGGCACGCGTGCGGCCTGTGCAATCGACGAGCAGCGGTTTAGCGTTCTCATTCAGTCCGGCGATTTCACGGCTGCGTGCGCTGAGACGAATCGTGGGCTCGCCATTCTCCACGCCGGGATCTAGCTCGGCACGCGCATGGACAAACTTTGCGCCAAGCTCCTCCGCACGAGTCCTCAGCAGGTTATCAAACTCTGGGCGTGGCGTGTTGAAGGCGTAAGTCGGAAGATGGCCTTCGACATTCTGGAAGCTGAAGTGGAGGCGCGGACCGCCATCAGTGACAAAGAAAGACGCGCCTGGTTTGCGGGTCGCCATCGCTGCCACACGATCCTCGATGCCGAGCTGGCGAAATACCGGCACCACACCCGGAATGAGCGACTCGCCCACAAGCAGGCCGGGGCGCTTATCATCATCGAAGACGAGGCATGAGATCCCACGCTTCGCCAGCAAGCCCGCGAGCGTGCAACCTGCGGGACCGGCACCAACAATGACGACTTGGGGAGATGTTTCAGACATGAGATTGCACCATCATACGCGCTCCAGCTTGATCGGGTAGGTCTGAAATGCGTTCCACTGGCAGACGATGAGGTCGCCATTCTCCAGCACGCAGACGTCATGACCGTGCTCAAAGATGCGCTCGGCCTGCATCAGCGGCTTCAGTTTGCCCTCTTCATAGACTGGCTCCGTGCCGCCGGGGGCGCTGACGACCTTGTTTTCAGCACTCAAAACGACGGTAAAGCCGCTGGGGTTTTGCGGCAGCTTGTTGATCTCCGGCGTCTTGCTCCAGCACACACCGGCATAGAGTTCCTGACCGGCGATGACCGGGCGGCAAACCATCGCTCCAGGGACTTCGATGGTCTCCAGATACTTTCCATCCAGCGTGAAGCGACGGAAGCAATTGTCCGCACGCGAGGTGACGATGACCGTGGCTTTGTCCGCACCCTGCCGTGTGTCGATGGCGATGCCGTGGGCGTTATTCAGCCGCTGCTCCACTGGCACGCCATCCTTGCCGCCGAAGCGCTGGATGAATTTGCCGCGTGAGTCGTAACGCAGCACGAATTGCGAGCCGTAACCATCCACGACGTATATGTCACCATTCGGGGCGATGGCGACCTCCGTGGGATTGTAAAACATGTCGGGCTCATAAGCGCCGACCATCATCGGATGGCTGAGGCTGAAGATCTCTTTGCCCGTGAGGTCCATCTTCGTCACGCGGCCAGTTTGGCGA
>JBILPY010000640.1:0-3078 GCA_044373575.1 Prosthecobacter sp.
TTGTTGCGATGAAGTAAGGTTTTCCACCGGCCTCCACTGGGAGCGGCGGGAGTGAGCATTTCGAAGCGAGATATTCGGACTCCGGGTTTGTGCATGACGACTCATGCGCCTCTCTCACTCGCCTTCACCCAGAGTTACCCCCAGATTGACTTTGCCCGCCTGCCATCACTGACCGGCGCGTTGTGAGATTGTGACCCGATACCGCAGCGCCACTGTGACCGGTTCTCACGGTCTTCCCTGCATCTACGAAACGGCTGCCAGCGCCGCTCATCACGGCCCTGGACTGGATAAAGAAAACGCCCCGCATTGCGGTTCGCCATGCGGGGCTGATAAATGGAGGAGGTGGCCGTTGCAAGTGGTGAAGCGACTGCGCCCGAACTTCCCCGAAGTCCTTTTTGACGGCCTTAATCCGCCACGAACTGCGCAGCGTCGATGATGACGTGGCCGGAGGTGCCTTTGTTGGAAATCTCGATGTAGCCGGATTTACCCGCTTCAAAACGGAAGCTGCCGAGTGGGTGGAAATTGTCTTTGCCGGTGGGCTTTTTCTTTTGGTTCACGACCACAACGGTGTCGCCATCGGCGTGATGAATGGTGACAGGGATATTGCTGGCGCGATTGGCGAGGGCTCCGTAGCTGATGGCGACAGTGTACTTGCCTGACTTGGGCAAAGCAGGAGTGAATTTGGCTTTCTGTTCGCCTTTCAATGAGTCACCATCGTGACGATAGCCGCGCTCGACGAAGCCGCCGGTGGTGTGGCCTTCGGACTCGAAGCCGGTGAGTTCGGCCTCGCTGTCATCGATGACGATGCCTTTGATGTCTGCTTTCTTGATGGAGTGGACTGCGGGGGCTGGCGGAGACTCGAAGTCGAGCATCTGGCCGTCTTTGAGCATCTGCTCCTTCAGCTTGGCGTAGTCGATGCCTTGCACTGTAGTGCCCTGCTCGATGGCATGGACAGCGGCGGTCGCCGCGCTCTGACCGAGCACCATGAAGACGGGCTCCATGCGGATGCTTCCGTAGGCGATGTGGCTGGCGCTCAGACAGACGGGCACGAGGAGGTTGGTGCATTCAGCGGCCTTCGGGCGGATGCTGCGGTAGCTGACGGGATAAGGGCGGCTGCCGACCTGCACATCGCCCTCATTGCGAACGAAGCCTTCTTTGGTGACGAAGCGCTGGATGTTATGCGAGTCCATGTTGTAGGCACCCATGCCGACGCTGTCTTCGACGATTTCGAGGCGCTTGCAGTTCTTTTCGGTCATGACGTAGTCGCCGATCATGCGGCGGGCTTCGCGGACGTAGAGCTGGCGGGGCCAGTTGCCGTTGTCGAGGAACTCATCTTTGGCTAGGCCCAGCTTCTGGAAGGCGGCGCGGATCTTTTCCGGCACGCGGGGATGGTGGGCGTAGGTCCACATGAGGCCTTTTTGCCAGTCTTCGTGGGCCTGCCAAATCTTTGCGCGGGTGGCGTAGTCGGCCTCGGGGTAATCCCAGTTCTGGCCGATGAAGTCGGTGCTGACGGCGAAGTTGTTGTTGGTGTCCGTCTTGCGATTGGGCATCCAGCTCGGTGCCCAGGAGATGCGCATATCACCAGCTTCGACATTGCGGAGCGCCAGCTCGAACCAGCGCTCGTCGTAGTTCGCGGGCTTTTCCCAGTCGCGGCGGTTCTCCGGCACGTCGGTGGTGGTCATGCGGAAGTTGTAGGCCTGGACTTTGCGGTCGCCGCTCAACTCCACGCCGGGGTCTTTTTCGATGCCGGGGAGGAGTCCGCTGCTGGGATCGCCGGGCTTCACATAGGGATCGACGTTTTTGACGAACTGATGATGGATGGTGTGGGCGACTTGGACGCCGTTGATCTGCTCATCATAGACGCTGTTGGCCTCGCGTCCGACGTGGTAGCCGACGCCGGCCTTTGCCATGAGGTCGCCCTCGTAGGTGGCATCAATGAACATGGGCGCGGAGAACTCGCGCCCGCTCTCCATGATGATCTTCGTGATCTTGATTCCTTCCTTGACCACGCCTTTCTTCAATTCCAGCCGCTCGCTAAAGACGACAGTCACCTTGTCCCCGGCTTCCTTCAGCATCGCGTCATAGATCTCCGTGGCCGCATGCGGCTCGAAGGTCCACATGGTCGTCTCCGCAGCAGAGTTGCCGTGCGGTTTTTTGGCGAAGTAGTCCTCCCGCGTCTGCTGCTTCCACTTCGCGGGGTCGCTGTAGTAGCGATGTACGTTGCCGTAGAACTCCCTCGACATGCCGCCGATGGCTTTTTTATTGCCGATGTCGGTGGCCCCGAGTCCGCCGGTGGTCAGGCCGCCGAGGAACTTCGTGGGCTCGATCAGGATGGCAGTCCTGCCCATGCGGGCGGTCTGGATCGCGGCGGTGACTCCGCCGGAGGTGCCGCCGTAGATGACGACATCGGCAAAGTCCGCCGCCAGGAGAAGGCTGGGGACAGCGAGGAGGGCAAGCAAGGCGGTGCGGGGCAGGGAAGGGGTCATGGGCGTGGTTAATCCGCTGCATGAAGCCACGGTCTTTGGGCCACGCCAAGCCTGAAAGCTGCCAGAGAGGCTTTCGTCCTACTTTTTGGCTTTTTTCACCGCTGCTTTCTTGGCGACGACAGGTGCAGGGGCAGCCACAGGAGCGGCCTTCTTGGCGGCTGGCTTCTTCGGTGCGGGGGCGGGGACTGGGGCGGGAGCGGCCTGAGTGGCTGCCCAGTCATTGACGTGGAGCCAGTCGCTGGTGCCCTCGGCACGGATGTAATCGGTGTCCTGAAGGAGGCCACGCTCGTGGAAGCTGATCATTTCTGCCGAAGGGAAGGGGCCGAATTCGACGAAGGCACGACTAAGATAGTAGGTCATAGGTAATGGGGGGAGTTTGTTTGATAGCCGCAGAGAAAATGCGCGCAACCTATTCATAGCCAAGCAACTTTCCTGCCACTCTTGGCCAAGAGCTCGTTATTGCGAAAGCACAGGACGGGGAACGTCGATGCGGATCAATTTCGAGGCTTTGATTTTATTGTAATTATATAAATACCCATTAACTTTGGCGCCCTCTTGATCTCTCATGTCTCCCGATGCCCCACTTCCAACG
>JBILPY010000641.1:0-3069 GCA_044373575.1 Prosthecobacter sp.
TGAGTTCCGCTACTCGCCCGCCGTCGCTCAAGATCAATGCCAGCACGAGGAGAGCGTCAGTTTCCTCGATCGCGTCTTCGCCGGACGCCTCACCCCCTTTGTCGCCGGGATGATGGAGCGGGAAGAAGTCTCGAAAGATGACCTCGCCGCCCTTCGTGAGATGCTGAATCAGGCCGAACAAAAACTCAAGAAGTAGCCCAGCCAACCACCATGACCACCGACGCCCTCCTCCACTGGCTCCTGCGCACCTCCATCGAGGCCAGCGTCCTCATTCTCGCCGTGCTCGGCCTGCGCATGATGCTCGGCACGCGGCTCAGCCCCGCCTGGCGCATCGGCCTCTGGATGCTTGTGGGCATGAAGCTGATGCTGCCCGCCTTCATCCCGGCTGGGTTTGGCCTTGGGTCATGGATTCGCCAAGAGTCTGCTGAGGTCAGTGCCGTCATCCAGGCATCTTCACCGCCCGAGCAGACTTCCATCCTCGCCTTGGACACCGTTTCGCTCCCGGATGCTTCCGTCGAGCGCTCGTGGTCATTCTCTCTGCAGATCCTGCTCGCCTTTGTCTGGCTGACAGGATCCGCAGCGGTGCTTCTCAGCGCCTTTTTCCGCCAGCGCCGCTTTGATCATTACCTCCTCACGCGACGCACGGCGAACGACCCGCATCTTCGATCCATCCTCCGTTCGCTCTCCTCTCTCGCTGGAGTCTCCGTGCCCACGATCCGCCTCATGCCAGCAGGCACCACACCCGCCGTCGTCGGCATCCGTCAGCCGCAGATCCTCCTCCCTGAAGACTGGCAGACACGTTTTGATCAGCGCAGTCTCCGTCACGTCCTGCTGCATGAGCTGCTGCATGTGAAGCGGCGCGACCTCCTCTGGAACTGGGCCGCCATCGCCGTGCAGGCACTGCATTGGTTCAATCCGCTCGTGTGGTTCGTCGTTAGCCGCTTCCAGTCCGACCGCGAACTGCGCTGCGATGCTGGTGCACTCGACCTCCTTTCTCCCACCGAGCGGCTCGACTACGGGCACACGCTCCTCCGCATTCAGGAAACCTTTTCCGCACCACCGGCCATGGCAGGGTTGGCTCCATGTGTGCGCAACCACCCCACCCTGCGCCAACGAATCCTTATGATCACCACCCCAACCACCCGCCAGCCATGGCTCCATGCGCTGCTCGTCCTCACTCTCAGCGTCCTCGTCAGCTATTCCTTCACCACCGCCCGTGCGCAGGAAAAAGAAGTCCCGCCGAAGGTCCGCGAAGGTGAGACCATCAAGAAGCCCGCAAGTGATGCGGACACTCCTGTCCGCAAAGGTGAAGGTGAGCGTGAAGCCGGCATGAAGAAAACCGGCGATGGTGAGCGCGAAGGCGGCAGACCCTCCGCCGAACGTGACGGCGGCACCAAGAAGCCCGGCATGAGAGATGGCGAAGGCAGCCGCAAGCCCGGCACAGGCGACGGCGAAAAGCCACGCAGCGGCATGAGAGACGGACAGAAACCCCGCACCAGCGAGCGCGATGGTGAAAAGCCACGCACAGGCGAGCGCGACGGCGAAGGCCGCCCCTCCGCCGAAAGCGGTACCAAACCCCGCAAAGGCGAAGGCGACACCGCCTCCACCAAAAGCAGCGAGGTCATCACCCTGCATGTCACCGTCGGTGGCGACACTGTCATCATTGGCGAAGAGAAAGTCCCCATGGCCCGCCTCCGCGGTCACCTCAGCACCTTCCTGCCGGATCATCCCGGTGCCAAAGTCATCGTCTCCGGCGACTCCGACGTCCCTCTCGGTGCCCTCCACAACACGGTCGATGCCGTCCGGGACAACGGAAACAAGAACGTCGGGATCAAAGCTGAGTGAGGTAGGCACATCTTCGCTCGCTTGTTTAGGCGCTCCCCAATTCATGCCAATCCACCAAGGTCATGAGCAAAATCCTCTGGCGATTGGTCCTTGTCGTTGGTTTTCTTTGTCTGCCGATTACTTGCATGAACGGGCTCGTCCTCATCAACATGGTGAATCCCATGGCCATGGGGTTTCTGACGAGCTTCTTGGTTGTTAATCAATCGCAAGAGACAGTTTATGTGACTCCCATCGGAACAGTAGGTAGAGAAGGAAAGCGGTATATACTCCCGCTGTCACCTTCGGCTAGATTCTCGCTGCCATCGACTGGTCCATTTGAGATCACACTACCACCAGCCGAGGAACATCAGTTCACTTATGATTGGGATGACATCAATTTCTCTGAACTGGCTGTCCGTAATGAGCGAGGAGAATGGTTTCAATTGGTAACAGATCCGAACCCAACAAAAAACCAATATCACCAGCCACAGGTGAAAGCATTTATGATACCGCCGCTCTCGCAGCTTCCGAGAGGCTCTAGTGATGTAGTGGCTGCTGCCAAGTCTCCCAGAGGGAGATCTTCAATGTGGTGGACTTTGTTTTTCCTCATTGGAATCCTCGGTCCCGCTTTTGTCTTCATAGCACGAAAACGTCTATACAGACTGCCGTCTCCCCTCCCAGCAGTGGCCAATTTAGAAACTTCTTTTCAACGATGAACTCTTCGTCATTCGACCTTCGTCATTCCTTCATCATTCTGATTTCATCATTCGTCATTCCGCCGCTCGCGGAAGCCGCGACACCCGCCGAAGTCTCCGCAGCGGCGATCAAGGCCGTCAGCTTCTACCACTCCAAAGCGGCGGCCCACGGCGGCTACGTCTATCGTTACAGCGCTGACTTCACGTTGCGCGAGGCCGAGGGCATTCCCGGTCCAGACACGATCTGGATTCAGCCTCCGGGGACGCCTGCGGTCGCGATGGCGATGCTGGATGCTTATGAGGCCACGAAGGATGAAAAGTGCCTCGCGGCCGCCGTGGAGGCCGCGCGATGCGTTTCGCGGACGCAGCTCGCTTCGGGTGGTTGGGACTACTCGGGCCACTTCGATGCCAAGGGCCGCGAATCGAAGCTGTATCGTCGTGATGCGGACGGAAAGCTCATTCCACGAACGCAAACCGCCACCCGCGAGGCTGGATGGCACAATTGGCGTCGGCAGGAAAAAAACAACTACTCCACTTATGACGACGATGT
>JBILPY010000789.1:0-3064 GCA_044373575.1 Prosthecobacter sp.
CGCATGTGACACCCTCCATCCCCTAGTGCCATGAGCAAGAGAGCACTCGTAGAACAATTCTGCCTCCGACTCGCCTTGCCAGCAACGGCCGCTGGGCTCTGCGAGGTCTACCACGCATCTACCAGAACCAAACCACCGCTGAGCAGCCTCGGGACGAATTCCTGTAGCGTAACAGCTTCGCTTGCTCTGCATACGAATTGAACAGCCTCAGTTCCTATCAGCCCCCCAATTATGCTGGCGCTTGACAAAGTGACAAGGGAACAGAGCTTTTTAGCAATGAACCTGCACCTCGAGATAAACTCAGAAATACCATTACCACGCCGGATGGTTTTGTTGAGGCTATCGATGGGCTAGTCGAGCCAATGAATAAATCCGCCGTGAAAAATGTCCGTGCAATGACCGACCATGGTTTGAAAAACGCGTCTTCGCACATTCCATCCAGATCGCTTTAACAACTTAAGTGATGCAACTCGATCCAGCAGAGAATACCCTATAGCAAACAATGAAGTTCAATCCTCACACCAATCGGTTGTTCGCTGACAATGGCATTCTCATCAAAAATCTGCATTGCCCATTTCGTCAGAATTGGAGCAATCTCGATGAAACGAATGATCCAGCCATTCGGCAATGTGGAATATGCCAGCATCCCATCATCGACACAGCATTTAAAACCGATGATCAACTTCTAGCGCTTTTGAAAATTAACCCCGATTCGTGCCTAAATGTAGATTTGCAGCAAAACAACGTGCTCATGATTCACCAAGACGAAGCCTATGAACAATACACAGGAGAATAATTCACTGCGCGTCATCAAAACCGCACGAACCAAGGAAGCCATCAACAATGCTGTAAAAAATGGATACAAAGCGTTGGTAAAAGTGGTGAAACCATCCAGTGAAATACACAGTAAATTCAGCGTGATTCAGAACAAAGCCACTGGTGAAATTATGGTTCTAGGGGACTATCGAATGAATAATAATTTTGGCCCAAAATGGGAGCAGGTTATTGGTTGGACAGAGTTTTATCCTAACAAGTTCCCTAATCCCTATGCAGCTTACCTGATTCCCAAAGATATAAAGATCGGCGAACGAGTAATTGTGGCTGACTTGATTGAGGACTACGTTGGTATGACCTGGAATCAGGGCGATAATTTCAGATTAACTTCATGCGAAGCGGTTTGGGATGGAAGCAATCTAGTGATTCAATACGACCCTAAAACAAATTGTCGGTCAGTGATCGGCTAATGCTGCACTCCGCCAATCACGGGTGACAACATCCTGGGTTTGGTGACCTAGTTCACTTCAAGTGTGAATCCCTGATGATATTCAAAGGGGCGCACCGTGCCGGTGACTTGAACCACCGGGAAGCGCACCGTCGCAAGCCCCCGGATGCGATTAGCGGCAGCGAAGATTTCGCATTCCACGATCCCTGCGCGGTCGCAAATCGAGATGAACTTCATGGGCTGACCAGCCTGTTGCAGATGGGAGCGGCTGACGATGATGAGACCGCAGACGTTCACTGTTTGATGTGGGTAGCGGTGAAGCTCGGCAATCGGGTAGTAGGAAAACCTGTCGAGCTATGCCGAGCGCCGTCAGTACCTTGAATCCATGCGAATACCACCGGAGCCATTTTCGAGCGTGCTCAACGCGCACGATGAACCGCCTCTCCTGCTCACCACCAGCCGCATGGTGTGTGATCCACATGAATCTCTCGCATTCTATCAGAGTCTCCAGCAGATCTATCGCGCTCTTGGAGCCGAGTTCTTCGAGGGCGTGGTAATGAAACGGGCCGACGTGGCCTACCCCGTGCAGTTACGCAGCCCACTGGAGGAATGCCAACCCATGATGAAGCACCGATTCATAACCTGAGTTGTGATGAAATATGGTGCTGCAAACGGTGCGACAACGGAGGGCACGGTGACGAGGCAAGGAGACGGCCCGCAAGGGCAATCAACCTGAACCCACCTACCCATGAGCAAGAAAGACATGATCGAACAACTGCGCCAACGCCTTGCCAGCAACGACCGCTGGGCACTGCGCGCGCTGATACGCATCTACCAGAACCAAACCGCCGACGAGCAGTGCCGAGAAACCACTATTGAGCGCAACGGCATCGGGTTCACCGGCCCTGATGCAGAAATCCTCACTAGCTTCGCCCGTCAGTATCAGCGACGCGGCAGCTTGAGCGAACGGCAGATGATCATCCTACGCCGCCGCATCCCAGCCTATGCACGCCAGATCGTTCAAGGCAGCGACACCACACGAATCGAAGCCGCACTTTGCAGCACTGCAACTACGCAATCTGCGTAGCCACATGCCTGAACCCAAAAACCACCACCATGCCCACTACGTCCGCTCCTGAAATCGAACTGCCACCTGACGCAGTCACCGCCGATGATCATCGCAACCCGCGCCGCCGCAGGAGGGATCGCGATGAAGAGGAACCGCCCCCTGATGTGGGGATGCTGGTCCAGCCGGAGCCTCGTCATGATCTCGACAAGATGATCCTTCATCCTGAGGTGAAGACCGACATCCACGCCGGCCTGCGGGCGCTGGAGATCCGCGCCGACCTGGACCGCATCTGGAACCTGAGCTCCATCCAACCGCAGCAGGGTCGCTGCATCCTCAACTTCTACGGTCCACCCGGCACCGGCAAGACGCGCGCAGCCCTCGGCATCGCGCTGCGCCTCAGCAAGCCGCTCTACCAAGTGGATTACAGCGCCGTCATCTCGAAATACCTTGGCGACACCGCCAAGCACATCAAAGCGGCCTTTGCCGCTGCCCGTGAGCATGACGCCGTGCTGTTCTTCGACGAAGCCGACAGCCTGCTCTCCAAGCGCGTATCAACCGGCGAGTCCTGCTCCACCAGCATCAACCAGAACCGCAACTGTCTGATGCAGGAATTGGATCGCTTCGATGGCGTGGTGATCGTCACGACGAATCTGTTCGAGAACTACGATCCCGCGCTGCTGCGCCGCATCCAGCGTCACATCAAGTTCCGCGTTCCAGACGCCTCCATGCGCAGGGAGCTGTTCGTCCTTCATCTCCCCAATCCTGATCGGGTC
>JBILPY010000642.1:0-3061 GCA_044373575.1 Prosthecobacter sp.
ATGCAAACGCACCTGGAAGCAATATGGTCAGGGCGGTTTGTGGATCTCCGACTGGTTCAACAACGTCGCGCAACATGCCGACGACCTCGCGGTGATTCATTCCTGCGCCTCCAGCGGCATCAATCACGCGGGTGGTGTGTGTTCCATGAACACTGGCTCCGACTTCGGTGGTCGTCCATCGCTGGGAGCTTGGGCACAGTATGGACTCGGCACCGAGAACAGGAACCTGCCCGGTTTTGTCGTCATCAAGGATAGCGAGGCCACCGTGGTGAATGGCGTGCGCAATTGGGGCAATGGGTTCATGCCCGCCGTGTATCAGGGCGTCGAGTTCAACAGCGACGGCACGCCGATCAAATATCTCGACAACCCCAAGGGCGTGGACCGCAAACGTCAGCGCGACAAGCTCGATCTGCTCGCGTCCTTGAACCGCGAATACGGTGCCAAGCGTGCCAGCAACACCGAACTCGATGCGCGCATCAAAGGCTACGAACTTGCTTATCAAATGCAGGCCGAGGCACCGGAAGCCGTGGATCTCAGCAAGGAAACTGAAGCCACGAAGAAGCTCTATGGCATGGACAACGAGGCCACGGCTGTCTATGGCCGCAACTGCCTGCTCGCGCGTCGCTTGATCGAAAACGGCGTGCGCTTTGTGCAGCTCTACAGCGGCGCGGGCAGCAAGTGGGACAGCCACAAAGGCATCGAGGTGAATCACTCGAAGCTCTGCAACGCCGTCGATAAACCTATCGCCGGCCTGCTCGCCGATTTGAAAGCCCGTGGCATGTTGGACGAGACCCTCGTGATCTGGGGCGGCGAATTCGGCCGCACCCCGATGAGCGAACAAGGCGATGGTCGCGACCACAATCCCACCGGCTTCACCATGTGGATGGCCGGTGGCGGTGTGAAAGGCGGCCAGACCTACGGTGCCACCGACGATCTCGGTTTGTACGCCGTGGAGGATCGTCTCCATGTCCACGATCTGCACGCCACGATCATGTATCTGATGGGCCTCGATCACACCAAGCTCACCTACAATCACAAGGGGCTGCCCGAACGCATCGACCAGAACGAAGGGCATCCCTTCACGAGGCTGCTGGGGGCGTGATAGGTTGGGGATGGTGGGCGGGCTTTCATTGCGTTCGCATTTCAGCAAGACCACAATCGGCTTGCCCGTTCTGTGCGGCCCTCCATCATCCGCCCCTCATGCTGCGCCCAACCCTCGCCTTGCTTGCCCTCGCTGGTCTTTCCTTCACCGTCCTTGCCGCAAAGCCGGACAAACCGAAGAAGAAGGCCAATAACTACGCCGTTGGCAAACCGGCCTTCACCCCTGATCTTAACGCACCCGCCTTTGATGCGGCAAAGGTGACGCCGGAGCATCTCGATACGAGCATGTTCAAAGTGCCCGAAGGGCTGGAGATCAGCGTCTGGGCCACATCGCCGATGCTTTTCAATCCCGCGAACATGGATGTAGATGCCGCCGGACGCATCTGGGTGGCGGAAGGGATCAACTACCGCCGTCACAGCGGACGCAGCCGGGAAGGGGACTGCATCCGTGTGCTCGAAGACAAGGACGGCGATGGCAAGGCGGACAGTAGCCATGTTTTCGTTCGTGAAAAAGAACTCGAATGCCCGCTCGGTGTCGCCGTTTTTGACAACGTGGTGCTCGTCTCCAATGCGCCGAACATCATCAAGTATGTCGATGTGAACCGTGATCTGAAGTTTGATTCCGCCGTCGATACGCGTGAAGTTTTCCTCAGCGGTTTCGAGCAGCAGCAGCACGATCACAGCCTGCACAGCGTCTATGCAGGCCCCGATGGCCGCTGGTATTTCAGCAATGGCAACTGTGGCGCCATGTTCAGCGACAAAAGCGGTAACACCTTCCGCATCGGTGGTGCTTATCTGAACAATCCCTACACCGGCGAAAAGAGCGACGACGGACATGTCTATACCGGCGGCTTCACGGCCAGTATCGACCCCAGCGGCCACGGCGCACGCGTGCTCGGTCATGGCTACCGCAACAGCTACGAAGGAGTGAAGAACTCTTTCGGTGACATGTATTTGAACGACAATGACGATCCACCGGCCTGTCGCGTCAGCCATCTCATCGAAGGCGGTTCCTTTGGCTTCTTCTCCACCGATGGCAAACGCCAGTGGCGTGCGGACAAGCGTCCTGGACAGACCATTCCCACGGCGGAATGGCGTCAGGATGATCCAGGTAGCATTCCTGCGGGCGATGTTTATGGCGGCGGCGCACCCACCGGCATGGCATTTTATGAAAACGGGGCGCTCGGCGAAAAGTGGAACGGTCTTCTCCTGAGCTGCGAAACCGGACGCAATGTCGTCTTTGGTTATCTGCCAAAACCCGATGGCGCGGGCATGAAGCTGGAGCGTATCGACTTCTGCACCACAAACACCAGCGGCGTCTTCAAAGGCAGCGACTTCGTCGGCGGCAGCAACAACATGTCAGATGAGCGCAAGACACTCTTCCGCCCCAGCGATGTCTGCGTCGGCACCGATGGTGCAATCTACGTCGCCGACTGGTTTGATAAACGCACTGGCGGCCATCAGGATACCGATGAAACTTGCAGCGGCACCATTTACCGCATCATCGCCAAAGGCAGCAAGCCCACTTCACCGAAGCTCGATCTCGACACCGTGGAAGGTCAGGTCGCCGCACTCAAATCACCTGCCACGAACATCCGCCACGTCGCCTTCACTCGCTTGAAGGAAAAGGCCAGCGAGTCAGCCAAGGCCGTGTCCGCTTTGTCGAACCATGAGAACCCCTACGTCGCCGCGCGTGCCATCTGGCTCCTTGCGCAGCTTGGCGAAGTCGGCACCCAGCGCGTGCGCATCTGGCTGGAATCAGAAAACCCCAACAAGCGGCTCGTCGCTCTGCGTGCTCTGCGGGCGGCGAATCCTGATGTCATCGACCTGCTAAGCACCATGGCTCACGATGGCTCGCCTGCCGTGCGTCGTGAAGTCGCCGTGGCGCTGCGTGATGTCCCGCTGGCCCAGAGCCAGAACATCCTCGTGGAGATCGCCAAGCGGTACGATGGCAAGGACC
>JBILPY010000644.1:0-3057 GCA_044373575.1 Prosthecobacter sp.
CCCCCCAGAGCCGAATGGCTACCTCCACATCGGGCACGCGAAGAGCATCTGCCTGAACTTCGGCCTCAGCCAGGAATACGCCCCGAACTCCCGCTGCCACCTCCGCTTCGACGACACCAACCCCACGAAGGAGGAAGTCGAGTATGTCGATAGCATCATGGAAGACGTGAAGTGGCTCGGCTTCGACTGGGGCTCCCACCTCTTCTACGCCAGCGACTACTTCGAAAAGCTCTATGGTTTTGCCGTCCAACTCATCGATAAGGGTCTGGCCTATGTCGATGACCAGACGCCTGAGCAGATCCGCCAAACTCGCGGCACCCTGACTTCCCCTGGCGAGCACAGTCCCTTCCGCGACCGCAGCGCTGCTGAAAACAAAGACCTCTTCGCGAGGATGCGCGCCGGTGAGTTCAAGGAAGGCGAGCGCGTCCTGCGTGCGAAGATCGACATGGCATCGCCGAACATGAACCTGCGCGATCCCATCATCTACCGCATCCTCCACGCGCATCATCACCGCACGGGCGACGCCTGGTGCATCTACCCGATGTATGACTACGCGCATCCGCTTAGCGATGCCATCGAAGGCATCACGCACAGCCTTTGCACCCTGGAGTTCGAGCACCACCGCCCGCTCTACGAATGGCTCATCAACAGCGTCGATGGTCTGCCCGGAGCGCCTTACCAGCGCGAGTTCGCCCGCCTGAACCTCACCTACACCGTGATGAGCAAGCGCAAGCTGCTCCGCCTCGTCAAAGACGGCCTCGTCACCGGCTGGGATGATCCCCGCATGCCCACCATCAGCGGTATCCGTCGCCGTGGCTACACGCCCGCAGCCATCCGCGCTTTCTGCAAAGGTGTCGGCCTGACCAAATATCCGTCTCTGACAGAGCTGAACTTCCTGGAGCACTACGTCCGCGAAGATCTGAACAAGACCGCCCTCCGCGTCTATGCCGTGCTGAAGCCGATCAAGGTCGTCCTCACGAACTATCCTGAAGGCCAGAGCGAGCAGCTCGAAGTCCCGAACAACCCCGAAAACGAAGCCGACGGCAAACGTCAGGTTCCCTTGAGTCGCGAGATCTTCATCGATGCCGAAGACTTCATGGAAACTCCCGTCCAGGGCTTCCATCGCCTCGTCCCCGGCGGTGAAGTGCGGCTCAAGTACGCCTTCTGCATCATTTGCCAGGAGGTCATCAAAGACGACGCCGGAAACATCACCGAACTCCGCTGCACCTACGACGACGCCACCCGCCACGGTGCCAAGCCGGTCGGCCGTCCGAAGGTCAAAGGCACCATCCACTGGGTCAGCGCCGCCCATGCCGCCGATGTCGAACTGCGCCTGTACGATAAACTCTTCACCGTCGAGCAGCCCGACGAACAGGCCGGAGAGGAAGGCGACTTCGCCCAGTTCCTGAATCCCGCCTCCTTCGAGACAGTCACCGCCAAGATCGAGCCCTCCATCCTGGACGCCAAACCCGGCAGCCATTACCAGTTCGAGCGCGTCGCCTACTTCTTCGCCGACCTCAAAGACAGCCAACCCGGCAACCCCATCTTCAACCGCACCGTCCAGCTCAAAGACGGCTTTGTCGTGAAGAAATAAGGCGCGCCAATCTCATTGAGGTTGTTCGCAGGTTCTCATCCGCATAAAGGGTAAATCTTTATGCGTCTATTCTATGTCGTTGTTTTTGCCGCAGGATTCTTACTTCATACATTTGCCGCTGCGACGGGACTCGAGCAGCGGCTGTATGAGCCGGATGAGGGGGTGGAGATCATGGATGGCTTCGGGGCCGCCATCGCCATGGACGGAGAATGGGCCGTGGTGGGCGCGCCCAGGGATGATGCAACGACGGTGGTCGATCAGGGAGCGGCGTATGTGCTCAAACGCATCTCTGGCAACTGGACAGTTCAGTCCAAGCTGCGTCCCGTGATCGCTGGCGTGACCTATCTGCGCTTTGGCTACCATGTGGCGATGCTGGGGGACATGATGGCCATCAGCGCCAAGGCTAGTAACTTCAGTGCCAGTGGGCTGGTCTTTCTTTACCGGCGATCGGGGGAGGTTTGGAGCCTGGAACAGGTCTTTAGCGAGACAGGTGGCAATGAAAGCTTTGGAGCCTCGGTGACACTGCGGCCAGATGCGATCACCATCGGGATGCCGCTCATCGGAGGCAAAGTGATCTGCTACAACCGAGTGGGCGGTGTCTGGCAGCGCGGGCAGGTCATCGCAGTTCCGAGCAACCTGCCCGGTGGCACTCAGGCGGCCTTCGGTGAGTCGCAAGCCATCGAGGGAGATGTTTTGCTCATAGGCTGCCCAGGGACATCTGGGAATACCACCTTCCTCGGCCGCGTGTATGAGTATCGGCTCTCTGCCGGACAGTGGAGCCAGACACGGGAAATCAAGCCGACGTCTAGCGTGACGGAGGGGAACCGCTTTGGCGTCTCGGTGAAACTGGTGAATGGCCGCGCTCTGGTGGGGGCATCAGGCAGGTCTGTCTTCGGGAGCTTTTATGGACTGGGCGCTTTCCTCTATCAGGTCAATCCATCAGGCTGGACACTGCTTTGGAGTGAGACAGCCAGCTCCATCACTATCCAGTCCTCCGAGTCCCTGGCGCTCTCGGACACTCGCATTCTCATGACGGCGGGCAGGACTATCAGACAGGTGCGGATCCCGGCCATGCCCGGTGGTTCCTGGGTGGCCAGCACCGTGTCGGGGACAGCCGTCCCAGTGAGTCAGGCCATGACCGCCGTGGCCGTCAGCGGAGATCAGGCTCTGGCTGGATGGCAGGGGAGAGTGGTTCTCGATTATCCGCCAGATCAGTCTTCTGCGGATGATGAAGGGCAGATCTGGCCTCTGGCGGGCTTTCCAGTTCCAACTGTGGCCGCCGCCGTCAAACCCTCACCCACCAAGGCACAGGCGGGCAGCCAGTTTGGTCAAATCGCTGCCATGGAGGGAGACCTCGCGGTGGTCGGCGCTCCGGGCTATCGCGCGTTCGGAGGCCAGGAAGTCGGCTGTGCCTACATCCTGGAGCGGCAGGCGGGCGTCTGGCAGATCGTGCGCATTTTGGA
>JBILPY010000643.1:0-3057 GCA_044373575.1 Prosthecobacter sp.
GTCGATCTGCGGATCGAAGCAGGAGAAGAACAAGAACGTCTCTTTCCCAGCGACGAACAGCGAAGGATCGAAGTCGGCCCTGCCCGCGATGTCCTGCAAGACGGTCGCCTCGCCCCAGGTGCGGCCCTGATCCGATGAAAACGCCTGCACGATGCGCTGCGACTCCGCCCCCTCCGATGGCGACGAGAACCACGCGGCCATCAACCGCCCATCCGGCAGCAGCGCGAGGCTCGGCCCGAGATTGTAGCCCGAGTGGTTCGCCGGGTCCTTCGGATCGGTGCTGGTGTGTTTGAAGATGACCGTGCGGTCGGTGATCTGGATGGCTGATTCTTCAACCGCGCGGAGAGGGGCTAGCGATGCGAGCAGCAGCGTGATGAGAAGTGTGAGGGTGTGTTTCATGCTTGTATCGGGTGATCGGTGTTGGCACTCCACTTGGCGCATCCCAGTTTCCGGCTCATCGATGAGCCGGGAGCCGTAGAGATACCTCTTCTGCTTATCGCAAAATGACGAACAGCAGACATGGGTCACTCCTCTTTGGCGTAGCCTTGGAATCTCGCATCCAGGGCCTCGGGCTTTGGCTGGCCTTTGGCGAAGTAGAAGCGGTAGCGCAGGGTGAGGCTGTCGCCTTTCTTGATGGTGTAGTCGCCAGCGCCTTCGGGTTTGCCGGGTTCGAAATCGTGAAGGCCAAAGGGGTTCACGGCGAAGAGTCCGTAGTCGCGGGCGTGCCAGGTGGTGGGAGAGCGGAAGTTGCTGGGATGACTGAAGATGACGACGCCGACGGCATTGCCTTTCGGGTCGGGGCCGTAGTAGCAGACCCAGTTCGCGTGCTTGCCCCAGATATCGAGATCGCGGACGCCGTTGCTGTTGAATGCGTGCCCGGTTGAGGGACCCGTTTTCACGCCGCTCTTGCTGCTGTTCATGCTGAGCGATGGGCAGAGGCGCAGGGCCATGGTGCCTTCTTTGGTGTCACCGATCAAGACATCGCCTTCACTGGCCTTCAGCGTGATGTCGAAGTCGAGTGTCTTTTCGCCCTCTGGCAGCGCGGTGATGGTGATGCGGCGCTCGTCGGTCATCACGGTCTTGTTGTCCGGTCCAACCCACTGCGTCGAGGCGGTGAAGCGACCTTGATTGCCTGTGGCCTGCACATCCGTGAAACCTGAGTGCGCTTGCTTGCCGAAAACCTGATACTCAGCCCAGAAGTTGATTTCATTGATCCTCGAATGCCCAAACCACAGAGAGCGATGATGCGGATGATCCACAAACATCGCCTCGCCGGGCACATCCTTTTTCATCGGAAACTCCCGCGACACATTCACCCCAGCCGCACCGATGAGCGGATACATGTAGGGCCGCGCCACCTCTTTGGTGATGTATTCCGTGAAGAGCTGTCCGTCGATCTCGACGCTCATGCCAGCGTCACTGGGTTTCAGTGAAACGGTCTGTCCATGGGCGAGCAGAGGGAGTGCGACGAGGGTGGTGAGCAGGATTGCGATTGGCTTCATTTTTGGAATCGGACGCGGGCTATGTAAATCGCGCATGGCAGCTCCACATGGCGGTTCGGAGGTGGATTGCCGTCTCTATCCTCATGCGAGGAGTAGTAGCTCACCCACAGTTCATCCTTGTGCCACACCATGCCTGCATAACCCGTATCGCTGCCGCCGCTGGGGAGTTTCAGCGCGATGTCGTAGTGCTCACGGTCCATGCTGGCGATCACGGTGGAAAAAGGCTGCCGATAGCTGCGGCCTGCCGCGATGAGCGAGTCATCGGGCAGCACGATGAAGTTCGGTCCGCCAAAGCGGTGCTCGGTCTCATGCCAGCGCCATTCGCGATACGGCGGCTTGCTGCTGCCGATCCAGCCAAAGTAGTTTCCGCGTTCGCGCCGCACCATCGCGATCATTTCACCATCCGGGCGAATGCGCACGGTGGCTTCGTTGGGACGGCCCGGCACGTCGAGATGCGTCACCAGTTCCCAATTCAAGCCATCTGTGCTGGTCACAAGCTTCACCTTCCACGGGTAGGACCCGGGTGGCACGGGGCCGTTCGTTTCCGCCGCCTCCGCCACCTTGGGATCAGGGTGTTGCGCCCGCAGGTAAGGATAGCTGATACCGTAAGCTCTGCCTTCGTGCCAATCGACGCGCCAGAGCCATTGGCCCTCTTCGAGAACTTTGGCTGGCTTTGTCCAGGTGATGCCATCGGTGGAGAACATCACACGCGGTTGCTTCGTCTTGAGCAGCGCGGGCTTGGTCTCCTGGTTCCAGACCGATCCTCCCGCGATGATCATCAATTGCCCATCCGGCTTGATGGAGAACTTTGGATCGCGCAAATCCACACCCGCCTCATCGATCAGCGCCGCCGAGGTCCACTCGACGCCATCGGGCGAATGCAGCACGCGCACCTTGCCGTCATCGCCAGCATGCGCGATGCCCTCGCGGAAGCAGCAGAACCACTGATCCCGAAAGCGAGTGAGATCGGTGAAGGAGTTGTTCTTGGCCCGGTCCCAAATGCGCTTCGATTCGACTAAAACGGGCTTTCGATCCTGCGCAGAAACGGAGGGCGCGAGGCACAGAAGCGCCGCCAGCGGAGCCAGTAACAGGGTGCTGATGAATGTGAAGGTGTGCGTCATGAGTCGTTTGTGAGTTCAGCCGCCATGACGATTACCGCAGCCAATCCAGTGTGATGCGGCGGATGCGGAGACGGTTGAGGGCACCGACCTTGCTGTCGCCGGCGCAGTAGCCGATGAGCATGGCGTCGCCGATGAAGTGGATGGCGGTGTAGTGGTAGAGGCCGTCGGGGTCACTTTCGATGAGCTTGCGCTGCGGCCAGGTTTTGCCACCGTCGGTGGAGATGGCGGCGACGAAGGGATTCCGCTTCTTCGGCGGAAACGGAAATATGCCGGAGTGGTCATTGAAGATGGCGAGGAGATCGCTGCTGCCGGGCAGTCGCTTGATGCTGGCGGGGCCGTTGGGAGATTTGAGTTCGGTGGGCTCGGGCGGCGTGAAGGTCTTGCCTGCATCGGTGGAGCGGAAACTGTATTGCGTGCCTTGATCGGTGCGGGAC
>JBILPY010000645.1:0-3046 GCA_044373575.1 Prosthecobacter sp.
GGACTTCATGCCATTGTGACCACCCGCGCTGCCAGAAAGACGGAGGCGGACACGGCCGAGCGGCAGATCAACATCATCATAGACGGCGAGGGTTTCAGCAGGGCTGACTTTGTAAAACTGACCCACAGCACGCACGCTGCGCCCGGAGTCGTTCATGTAAGTGGTCGGCTTGAGCAGGAAGCCATTGGCAAATTTGGCGACGAGGCCGTGCCAGCGCTTCTCCTCCTTGAAGGAGATCCCAAGTCTGCGTGCCAGTTCATCCACGACCATGAATCCGATGTTGTGACGGGTGTCTCGGTAATCGAGTCCTGGGTTGCCGAGTCCGACGATAAGCTTGGGAATCAAGCCGCCTGGGTCTCGCGTAGATGGATCATCAGCGGGCACCGCAGGCGGCAGGAATCAGACTTCGGAAAGGAGTTACTTCTTGGCTGGAGCAGCCTTGGCCGCAGGAGCTGCAGCTTTGGCGGGGGCAGCTGCTTTGGCACCGGCGGCAGGCTTGGCAGCAGCGGCGGTAGGCTCAGGTTCGGCTTCCACTTTCGGCTCGACGCAGGAGACGATGACGACATCAGCGCCCAGCTTGGTGCGGACACCTTCAGGGAGCTTGAGCTCACCCACATGGACGGACTCACCGAGATTGAGGTGGGAGACATCAATGGTGATGTGCTCAGGAAGATCTTTCGGCAGGCAGCGAACTTCGAGGCTGTGATGGATGGCCTCAATGAGACCACCAAATTTCAAGCCTGGGGCTTCACCAACGGTTTCCACTGGCACTTCGGCATGGATTTCTTCGTCCATGGCGATGGCGTGGAAGTCCACATGGGTGATACCACCTTTGAGGTGATCGTGCTGCACTTCCTGCACGAGGGCGAGCTGCTCACCGCTGGAAAGCTTGAGGCTGACGAGGATGTTGTCCGAGGCGCTGTGTTGAAGGATCTTCGTGAAGGTCTTCGTGTCCACCTGTACATTCGCAGGAGGGGTTTTGCGGCCATAGACCACTGCTGGGGTGTTGCCTGATTTACGCAGGCGATTCACTGCAGCGGTGCCGATGACAGTACGAGGTTGGGCGATGAGGTCGAGGATTTTAGCCATGGTCAGAGAGTTCTCCTGAACAGTTTTAGGGGTGGAAAAAGGGGCGCGAGACTACACGCCGATATTTAGATGTCAAAGAGAGATGTAACAGACTCGTTCCCGTGGATGCGGCGGATGGCCTGGGCGAGCAGGGGAGCAATATCAAGTGTGGTCACTTTTTCCCCATAGGCGAGGGGCACGGAGTTCGTGGCGAATAGTTCGATGATGGGAGATTTGGCGATGCGACCACGGCCTTTTTCACCCAGCACGGCATGAGAAACTCCAGCGTAAATATTTTTGGCACCATGCTTGAGCAGCAACTCAGAAGCGGCGGTGAGCGTGCCAGCGGTCTCGGTGAGGTCGTCCACGAGGAGTACGTTTTTTCCATTCACGTCTCCGATGACGTTCAGCGCTTCGACTTCATCGGCACTGACGCGATTCTTTGCGACGATGGCCATCGGCGCTTTCAATGCCTTGGCATAGGCGTGAGTCATCTTAATGCCGCCGACATCGGGGGAGACGACGACGAGGTCCGTGATGTTACGCTCCTTGATGGCCTTCATGAGCACCGGACCGGCATAGAGATGATCCACGGGGATGTCGAAGAAGCCCTGAATCTGCCCGGCGTGGAGATCCATGGTAAGCACGCGGTTCACTCCGGAGGCGACGAGAAGGTTGGCCACGAGCTTTGCCGTGATCGGCACGCGGGGGCGGTCTTTGCGGTCCTGGCGGGCATACCCAAAGAAAGGCAGCACGGCGGTGATACGGTCTGCACTGGCACGACGGACGGCATCCACCATGATGAGCAGCTCCATCAAATTTTGATTCGTGGGCGGGCAGGTGGGCTGCACGATGAAGATGTCACGACCGCGGATGTTTTCGCGGATCTGCACAAAGGTCTCGCCATCCGGGAAGGTGGTGAGCTGGGTATCGCAAAGGGGGAGGCCGAGATTTAGGCAGATGAGTTTGGCCAGCTCGGGATGCGCGCTGCCGCTGAGAACCTTCAGTGTGTCGTTCATGGGAGGGGCCGAGATTGGCGAGTCCGTCACATAAATCAACCCATGCTCTGCAAGTTGCAGCAAGCTGCCAGCTACGGCATGTCTGCCCGCCCCATTCTCCCATGCCTCCCTGCCTTGATTCCACCGACCATGCGCCCGCTGTAAACGCGGCCCGCATGCCCGTGGTGACAGCAGGGAAATTTTTCCGCCAAGGGGATCAAAAAATCTTCCTGCGTGGCATCAGCTACGGGCCTTTTTGCCCAAATTCAGGCAGCGAGTCCTTTCCAGAGGATGAGCGGCTCGTGGCGGACCTCGCTCACATCCAGCAGCTTGGCTTCGATACCGTGCGGCTGTATCACCCTCCTTCGGAGCTCTTATTAAGGGAGGCCGCGAGGCTCGGCTTGAAGCTGATCGTCGGCATCGCCTGGACGGATCATGTCGATTTCATACGCAGCAGCGCCTTGAGGCGGGACATTCTGAAAGCGGTCCGCGCTGTGGCCACGCGACTGCGGGATCATCCCTGTGTCATCGCTTTCCTCGTCGGAAATGAGATCGAAAAGACCCTCGTCCGCTGGATGGGGCCGCGTCGGGTGCAGCGCTTTCTGGAGCAACTCATCCACGCCGGACGCGCCTGCGCCCCAAGGCAACTTTTCAGCTACGCCACCTACCCGAGCACCGAGTACCTGATCCCGCGCAATGCCGACTTCCTCGCGGTGAATGTGTATCTGGAGCAGCGGACGGACTTCGCTGCGTATCTCCAGCGGCTGCATCATCTGGCGGGAAACAAGCCGTTGCTCATCTCCGAGTTCGGGCTCGATACAGCGACGCATGGCGAGGCGCAGCAGGCGGAGACGCTCGCTTGGTTTGAAGCCGAATGCCGCCGCGCAGCCGTGGCTGGCACGGTGTGGTTCAGCTACACGGATGAATGGTTCCGGGGAGGCGAGGCGGTGACGCAGTGGAAGTTTGGGATCGTGGATGAG
>JBILPY010000646.1:0-3043 GCA_044373575.1 Prosthecobacter sp.
ATCTTCTCCCGCATCGAGCCGCACAACATCGGCACGAAGACGCCTGAACTCGAAGAAGGCGACTCCGAGCCGGAGGCTGAGGAGGAAGACAGCTCGATCTACGACTTCCGCTACAAGCCTGCGGACATCAAAGCGCATCTGGACCGCTTCGTGATCCGTCAGGACGAGGCGAAGAAGGTGCTGGCGACGGCGGTCTGCGACCACTACAACCATGCGCGGATGCTGCGTGAGCATGAGTCCCAGCCGGGAGCACAGGCGCTGGAGTTTACCAAGCAGAATGTCATCATCACCGGCCCGACGGGCGTGGGCAAGACTTACCTGGTGAAGCACATCGCGGAGCTGATCGGTGTGCCTTTTGTGAAAGCGGATGCGACGAAGTTCAGCGAGACCGGCTATGTCGGGGCTGATGTGGATGACCTCGTGCGCGATCTGGTGGCGAAGGCCAATGGCAATGTCGAGCTGGCCGAGCATGGGATCATTTACCTGGATGAGATCGACAAGCTGGCGACGGGCGGCGAGGGGCGGATCGGGCGTGATGTCAGTGGACGCGGCGTGCAGACGGCCCTGCTGAAGCTGATGGAAGAGACGGAGGTGCCGCTCTATGCCAGCAATGACTTTCGCAGTCAGATGAAGATGATGTTTGAGATGCGTCAGGGTGCAAAACCAGGACGTGAAGTCATCAATACTCGGAACATCCTGTTCATCGTCAGCGGGGCGTTTTCAGGCATCGAAAAGATCGTGGAGAAGCGCCAGAGCAAGGCCACCATCGGCTTCGGAGCTGCCGTTGCTGACAAACCGAGCAGCGAGGAGCTGATGCGCCAGGCCATGACCAAGGATTTTATCGATTATGGCTTCGAGGCGGAGTTCATCGGGCGTCTGCCGGTGCGGGTGTTTTGTGATTCGCTGACGGCGGACGATCTCTTCCTGATCATGAAGAAGAGCGAGGGCAGTCTCATCCGCCAGTATGAGCGCGAGTTTCATGCCTACGGCGTGCGTGCTACTTTCCAAGATGAGGCTCTGCGTGTGCTCGCCGGGCGAGCTGCGGAGGAAAAGACGGGTGCCCGAGGTCTCGTGACCGCCTGGGAAAAGGTGCTGCGTGACTTTAAATTCGAGCTGCCCAGTCTGGGCCTGCCGGAGATCGTCATCGACGCCGCGCTGGTAAATGATCCCCTGGCGCGACTGGAGCGCTGCCGCAGTGAGGCTGAGAAGCTGCAAACCGATGGGCGCGCGGATGAAGTGCGCGCCTTCGCCGTTCGTTTTGCTGATGAATCCGGCTTTAAACTGGATTTCGACAGCTTCGCCATCACGGCTCTGGTGCAGCGAGCGGAGCGTGAGGGCAGCGCCATCGACGTGATGTGTTCGCGACTTTTCAAAGACTTTGCCTTTGGCCTGAAACTCATCTCCCGAGGCACGGGCCAGACGACTTTCCAACTCGACCGCCAGGCCGTGGATGCGCCGGACAAGTATCTGAGCGATCTCGTCGTGAATTCTTATCGCCAACCCGAAGCCAACTCGCCATCATCCGCCTCGCATGAATCGTAATCGCGCCGCCGTCCTCTTCATTGGTGTCCTCGTCAGTGCTCCGCTGCTGGCACTGTATCACTTTGGTGTCTTCCCGGAGGCTGCCCGATGGATCAGCGGGCGTCTGCCAAATCTGCTGGTGCTGCCCGAAGGAGTGCTGCGTCATTCATTGCCGCTGCAATACATCTTCTACACCGTGCTCGCCTTCAGCAGTGCGTGGCTGGGCATGGAGCTGGAAGCGGCCTGGAAGAAATATCTCTATCTGCTCGGCCTCTCGTTCCTGACGCTGCTGCTCACGCCCATTCTGGCGCTGAATGGTATGCTCTTCGAGCCTTTCTCCGGCATCCTCGCCGCGAGCTTTGCCATGCTCATCGGCGTGATGGTGAGTGATCGGGTGCTGGACAATCTTTCAAGGGTCAAGGCTGAGGAACCAGCGTAACCTCCGTGCTGACCATGGCGTCGCGTTCGTCAAAGATGGTGATAAACCAGGTGTTGGCGTTCGCGGGAGGTTTCGTGGCCGAGATGGTCGTGCCGTCAATGGTGGCGGGGATGCTGGTCCACTGGCGCTTCGAGCGCAGGCCGGTGTCGTTGGTGTAGTTGAGCTTGGCGGCTTTCAGTGCCGTGGCGGCCTTGCAGGCGACGACGACTTGTTCGCCCTTGATCTCGGGTTTTCCAGGCACGGGAAGAGCTTTTCCAGCGCGGCATTTGGAGTCGATGAAAAGACCGATCTCCTGCGGTGCCCAGCCAGGCGGATGACCATGCGGCATGTTTATCTGGATGCGCATCTGCTTCTCCCCGGGGACGACGGCAAAGCTCTTCATGTAGCTGTCGAGGACGTAGTGGACATCGTTCGTGCCATTCACAAAAAGGATGGGCACACGACAGCGCGGCAAAAGACTGCCGGGATCGTAGGCTTTGACCCAGTCGGCGGCGCGGGCACCGAGCTTGTCGATGCTGGGTTTCTGCACAGACTCGCCTTCGTGGAGAAAGCCGCAGCCATAGACGGGCACGGCGGCTTTGAAGCGATCATCCAGCGAGGCGACGAGGCAGGTGGTGTAGCCGCCCCAACTGATGCCGGTGACGGCGGTGTGCTCGGCATCGACCTCGGGAAAGCTGCGCAGCAAGGTGTGGGCGCGCATGACGCTGGCGGCGGCGTGGAAGGGCCAGTCGTCGCTGGTGTCACCGCCGATGCTGTCGAACTTTTCGGGAGCACCATGCGGCGGGCCGCCCTTTGGCAGACGCGTTCGTGTGCCTCGGTGACCATTGCCGACGGCCATGCCTTTGGTATCAAACTCGACCTCGGGTGGGCGTGAACCATTTAAATCCATCGCGATGGCTGCGTAGCCACGTTTTGCCCAAAGCTGAGCCCACTCCGCAAAGGCAGTGCCTCCACCGCCGTGGATGAGCACCACGCCGGGAAACTTGGTGCCTGCTTTGGCTTCGCCCAGGGTGATGGGGGAAGCATAAAAGGCGAAGACTTCGGTGTCATGGCCCAGATATTTTTCACCGGCATAGGTCAGCG
>JBILPY010000647.1:0-3041 GCA_044373575.1 Prosthecobacter sp.
GCTCAAAGAGTTCCGCGAGGCTCACGTCCGCGACTTCAAAGTGCTCAAAGACTGGATGAGCTGGGCCTGATGCCTTGACCCGCTGAAGATTCCGCATGAGGCGTGCCGAAACACGTCTCATGCACTACTTCATCACCGGCACCGACACCGACGCAGGCAAAACCTACGTCACCTGCCTCCTCATCGAAGCCCTCCGCCGCGCCGGACACGATGCCGTCGGCTACAAACCCTTCGCCTGCGGAGATCGTCGTGACCCGCTCGCCATCCAGCAAGCCAGCGGTGGAGTCCTCAGCGTGGAGGAGATCAACCCCGTCTTCCTCAAAGTCCCCGCCTCACCCTACGCCGCCGCCTTGCTGGAAAACCGCAGCGTCGATGTCGAAGCAGGCCGTCAGGGTTTCTATAGCCTTGCCGCACGGCACAGCCACGTCCTCATCGAAGGAGCTGGCGGCTGGGAAGTCCCGCTCGCGGGAAAAGAAACGCTGGCCGACTTCGCCGCCGAACTCGGCCTGCCTGTCATCGTCGTCGTGAACAACCGCCTCGGCTGCCTGAATCACACCCTGCTCACCGTGCGGAACATCCAGCAGCGCGGCCTCACCTGCGCCGGTGTCATCCTGAACTATGCCCACGACGAGCGCGATGCCGCCAGCATCTCCAACCGCATGGTGCTCATGAACTTCCTCGACGTCCCCGTGCTCGCCGAAATCATGCACGGCGAGACGGAGATTGAGTGGCCTGAGGGGCTGGCAGTATTGTAGCAGCCATACGCATCTGCTTCTGTCTTCGTTGAAATACGGCGGTGCTGTTGTGCAACGAATCTGTTGTGGATCAGCCAGCAAAATTTCCGGACCTAGCGACCTTTCGAACCCAGGAGATCAGATTTTCTGATTACTCAGAGTGTTTGAGTCCTTGGCGGGGGCTTGTCGCCATCACCCAGAGTTTGGAGTCAACCCACTATTGCCACCATCCATCCAAACCGAAGGCTTCACATGAGGCACCGGCTGAGCCGTCGGCCTCTTTACGGATTGCTTTGCCGCTCGGTCTCTTCTCAGGTGCTTGTCCGGCTCTTTTGGCTCATTTTAAACCATGCCCGCTGGCTGGCCGGTGCATTCGAGGACGGAATGCCACAGCTCCTGCGTGGGATCGACCTTGCGACGGCCGTGAATGACGAGCTCCAGCGGCAGATGCACAAACGAACCATGCCAGCGGCCCACCAACATGCCTGTCTTTCCCGCCATCGCCGCGTGGACGGCGGACTGTGCCAGGCGCGAACAATAAACGTTGTCCTGAGCATTCGCGGGCACGCTGCGGACGATGTAGCTGGGGTCGATGTACTTGAGGTTCACCTCCATGCGCCGCTCTTTGAAGAAGCCGGTGATGCGCTCCTTCATGAACTGGCCGATGTCGCCGTAGCGTTTGTTGCCGCTGGCGTCAGTGGCGTCGTTTGCCTGCATGAGATGCTGCCCGGCTCCCTCGGCCACCACGATGACGGCGCTGCCGCGTTTTTTGAGCCGATGCCGCAGTGACTCCAGCAGGCCACTCTCCCCATCGAGCTCAAAGGCGACCTCCGGGATGAGGACAAAATCGACATTGCTGCCCGCCAGCGCAGCATAGCAGGAGATGAAGCCGGAGTCCCGTCCCATGAGCTTCACCAATCCCACGCCATTCACCGCGCCCGTGGCTTCGACATAAGCGCACTTCACCGCCTGTACTGCCGCATCAAAGGCGCTCTCGAAGCCGAAGCTCTTGTCCAGGTAGCGGATGTCGTTGTCGATGGTCTTCGGGATGCCGACGACGGACTTCTTCAGCCCACGACGCTCGATTTCCTTCACGATCTCCGCCGCGCCACGCAGGGTGCCGTCACCCCCGATCACGAAAAGGATGTCCACCTTCATGTCCTCCAGCGTGTCCACCATCTCGCCTATGTCCTGCTGCCCGCGTGAGCTGCCCAACATGGTGCCGCCGAAGTGGTGAGCCTGCTCCACGGATGACGGACGCAGCAGCAGCGGCGTGTGCCCGTAGCGCTGCACGAGCCCTTCGTAGCCGTAACGGAAGCCGTAGGTGCGCGAGACGCCGTATTGCAGATGGCAGCGGTTCACGAGGCCGCGGATGATGTCATTCAGCCCTGGGCAGAGTCCGCCGCAGGTGACGATGCCCACCGTGGTGCGCGCTGGTTCAAAGAAGATTTTCTCTCGCGGCCCCGCCTCCTCATAGCTCGGCGTGGAAACATCCCGCCCGTCCTCCAGCAGATGGCTGTGGTAGAGAATGCGGTCGATGGCATCATCCTTAAATGGAGCCGAGATCGCGCCAGGGCGCGCCAGAGGCGAAGTGAAAGTGCAGGGGCCGAGCGTGGGAATGCTCGTATCAGGCGGCGCGGGTGTCATGGCTGGCTGCCTCCCCACAGAGCAGGAGCAGTGCCAGAGGTGTACGTTCCCTCACCGGCCCGTAAACCCAAACTTCGTGAGCTGCTCCTCGATGATCTGCTCGCAGGCGGCGAGCTGCTTTTCGCGCTCGCGTCGACCTTCGTCAGCAATGGCTTGGAGGGCGTCGATGTCGTAGAGATAGACGCCTTCGATGTCGTTCACCTGCGGGTCCACATCGCGCGGCACGGCGATGTCGATGATGAGCAGCGGCTCCCAGCGGCGCTTGCGCATCACGTCGCGGATCAACTCGGGCTTGATGATGAAATGAGGCGCGCTGGTGCTGGAGATGATCACATCCACCTCGTGCAGCGCGGACTCCCATTCATCGAAGCGGATCGCCCTGCCCTTCATCTCGGCCGCCATCTCGACGGCACGATCATGACTGCGATTGGAGACGATGATGCTGTGTGCGCCGCGTGAGAGCAGGCTTTGAGCACAGGTGCGGCTCATCTCACCTGCGCCGACGAGCATGACGCGGCATTTGTTGAGGTCGTGGACCTTCTCCGCGAGATCCACCGCCACGCTGCCGACGCTGGTGGAGCCGCGCTGGATGCTGGTCTCGTTGCGCACCTTTTTGCCGACGGTGAAGGCCTGCTGGAAAAGTTTGTTCAGCGTGCGGCT
>JBILPY010000114.1:0-9834 GCA_044373575.1 Prosthecobacter sp.
GATCCACTTCTCAGGGTAAAGGATGGTGTTGCGCGTGAAGAGGGCTCCATCGACTCCGACAAAGGCGGCAGCGCATGAGCTACCTTCGATGATGCAGTCCTGGACGGTGAGGTCTTTGCCTTCATACGCGGCATCGGGCGGGCGGAAGAAGTCGAGCCCGGTGGAGCCGCCGACATTCACGGGACGCTCGCCGGCGTTTTTGAAGTGGCACTTTTCCACCGTGACCTCGCGGGTGCCACCTTTGAGCTGAATGGCGGCGCTGGCAGTGAAGCCGGGTTTGCCGATGAAGTTGCAGCCGGTGATCTTTGACTTATGGCAGCCGACGAAGTCGATCCCCTGCCCTCCCCAGCCGGTAATGATACAGTCGCGGATGGTAAGTTCGTCGAGCCCGCTGCATTTGATGGCGTCGTGATTGCCAGTGGGGCCGATGTCGCTGATGTCGAGATGATTGAGCGTGATGCCTTTCACCGAACTCGTTCGTTGTCCGCCGTCGTCGATGTTCAGGCCGTTTGTGCTTTGGCCGCTGATTTTCAGATGGCGGAGGGTAAGTCGCTGGCAGCGGGAGAATTGGAGCGCGCTGTTGCCACCTTTGAAATGTGGCGGCTGGCTGGGGTCGAGCGCTTCGAGAGTGAGGTCATCGATGCCGGTTATGTGGTGTCCGCCGGGATAGTCGCCGGAGGCAATTTTCAAGACGGTGCCGGACTTGAGATCTCGAAACTCGGACTTGAGTGCGGCGGCATCGGAGATGGTGATGTCTGCCGCATGAGTGCTGGCAAGCAGGGCGAAACTGTAGGCGAGGATGCGCATGCTGCCTCTACGCTCGATGAGTGGATGGACTCACGAATGAAAGCGATCTTTCCATTCGGGTTGAGGCATCAGACAGGCATCTTTTTTGCCGAAGAAGCGGTAGCGATTCGTGGCGACAAAGGTGTAGGCGAGGTCGCGCAATGGGCGGGGGATGACTTTGAAAATGGCGAGCCAGGAGAGGCGTCCGCCCATGAGTGCGGCGAGCTGGAGAGCAGCATCGCTTTTGGCAAAGCTGCTCTCGGGGGTGATGAGGATCATGCTATGTGGCTTGGCAGGATCGAAGCCTCGCTCGCGATAGAGCTTCGAGCCGAGTTCCGACTGGATGGAGCAGAAGTGCACGATGCCAAGCTGATCGTGAGAGAGGACCCACTGCACCGTGTTGTCACAGAGATTGCAGACACCATCAAAGAGGAGGAGATGGGTCCAGGCTGGTTCAGTCGGCATGATCACTGGAGGTCGTAGAGGTGGTGGAAAACATCCAGAATAGATATGCCACGAGAAGCAGTCCGCCGAAGCCTAATGTCACTCCCCAGGTTTGGCCGTGAGCGAGCGGGTCGGCAAAGCGCTCCCAGATGTCGCCCAATAGAGAGCCGGGGTTGCTGACGATGTCCCAACTGTTCCAGCGCAGGAAGCGTCCGAGATAAATGCCAAAGCCGGACAGCATGAGGCAGATGCCGACGAAGCTCCAGGCCATGAGGTGGGAGGTTTTCCGCGCAATCCAGACCTGCACGAGTTGGAGAGACTGGAAGCCCATCCAGAGAGAGACAAGAGCGAAAGAAAGGAGCATCAGCAGGTCATACCAGACAGGAATGCCTGAACGCGGGTGGAGATGCAGAAGGTCGGTGAGGACGTAGGGCGCATTGGGAAAGAAGAGCAGCCAGCCTGAGATGAAAGGGGCCGCGAGACGCCAGCGCTCAATTTTTGACAGCAGGACCGCAAAACCTAGAGGGATGGCGGCGAGGAAGAGATTCCAGGCAAGGAAAACGAACTTCGTGTGGCCAGCCCAATGGATTCGATAGCCGAGGCGCGCGGCACACCAAACGCAAGCGACTGCGGCAATGGAAAGGAGGCGAATGACAGGCATAGGCGACGGTCAGACTGTCAGAGCGGCAGGAGGTTCGATCAATGATGAGCTATGACAAAACGGCAGCACCCAAAATGGATGCTGCCGCTGGTAGATCGAATCAGACAGGACTCAATGGTTGTCGAAGTTGACCTTGCCGGAAAGGATAGGGGCCGTTTTGGCCGGAGTCGCTCCGGTGGCTGGCGGGATCTGGGGCAGCATGAAGTAGCCGACGCCGCGGTGGTTGCCAGCGTCAGGGACGATGAGTCCGAAGAATTTCACGCTGCGTTTAATCTCATCGAGTTTGGGATTGGTAGTGCTGGTATCGTCGTCTGCGAGGGCGAAGCTGCCGCTGAAAAGTCCGGTTTTGACTGCGGCGGTGATCTTCGTAGCAGCCGCCGAAGCGGTGAGCACCTTCACTGCGCTGGCATTGATGGCGAGAGAGGAAAGATTAGGCTCATCCGTGCCTAGAAGGTCGATGCCGGCCTCGCTGAAGGTCAGGTTGGCATTGTCCGCAGTGGTGGAGCCAGTGATGATCTGGAGGAGGTTTGTGGGCACAAAATAGATGCCGCCGAAGGCATCCAGCTCAAGCGGAGTGGTGGTGGAGGGTGTGTCATCAAGACCGAATCCGGCGCGATATGTGCGGGTATTGGTGGCTGTGCCAAGAGCGACGGTGGTCGGAGGACGAGTGCAGTCAAAAGGAAAAGGGACGACGCTGGCGAGAGTATTATCCGTGGGGGAGTCGGTGTCCCCTTCTGTATCAATCGTGAGTTGACCGCAGATGGAGCCCTTTCTCGCTGTGGCGTAGAGGCTCTGATAGAGGAGGACTTCACCATTCGGACCGACATGGGTGGCGCAGGTGATCTTTTCACCATCGATGGTCATGCCTGCGATACTTAGCGTGCCTTTGGTGCTGACGGTGAAGGAGCCGTAGCCGTCGCCATGCGGAACGTCGGGATTGGCAAGTTCACCGCCCGTGGGTGAAAGTCGGATGCCGAAGTTATAGCGGCCGAGATAGCGACCGGTGTTGGTAGTGACTTTCCAGCCGGTGACTCCCGCCTGGACCGGGCCAGTGACGTTCACGGAACTGATCTGACCAGCACTGAGGGTGCTTTTGGTAGTTTCATCAATGGTGAAACTTAGGTCCAGCGGTGCGACAATGCCTTTGCGAGGGATACGTACGCTACCAGTGAAGGGAGCGATGGCTTCAGCGTCATTCGTCATCGGATTATTGTCGGGGTCGGAGTCGATACCGAAGCTGAGGTTGCCTTTGAAGCTGTAGCTCGTGGCGGCGAGGATGAGCTTGCCAGAATAGGACCCGGCCTTGGTCACAGTAAGTTCGATGCGACCACCGGCCATGCCGTTGATCTCTTCATCCCGCTCCACAAGACCGTGGAAGACACCCTCCAACCCGGCGGGAAGATTGACGATGGTGAGATCGGCCTCCACGGGTAGAGGAATCGGTGTAAAGCCGTTGGTGGCACCTAGAAGCACCCTGCGAGTGCCAATTCCAGCCGCAGTGGGGACGCCAGTAATGAGGCCGGTTTTGGAATCGAGCTTCAAGCCCGGTGACAAGTTTTTGGCGGAATAAGAGACGGGTGCCCTATTATCATCACTGGTGACCTGAATTTGATATTGGTAGTAAGCCCCGACGATGCCCACAGGCATAATCTGCGAGCCAGTTATGATGGGCGGAAATTGGAAGACTTTCACATGCGTGGTGCCGCCAACGGCCATACCCCCTGGGCCGGTGACTTCACAGAAGTAATACTGACTGTCGCCCGATTGCGTGAGAGGAAGGGTGAGAGTCTTGGTGTTAAATCCGACAAAACTCAGCGTCTCAGGACTGCTGAGATTCGCGTTGGGTGAGCGCTTCCAAGCGTAGGTTAGGTTGTTGCCCGCTGCATTGACGGTGAGTTTGACGCTGGTTCCATCTTTCACGGGTTGCACGCGTGCTGGATTGTAGTCCTCCACGACACCTAGTTGAGCGATATCGCTCGTGCCCAGGCCAGCGGGTGAGCTGCCGTTTTTAAACTGAGCGGAATAGGCTCCTGCATCGGCGAGCCTGGCGGCCCAGAGGTAGAGCGGACTTGTGGTGGCTCCGGCGATGGGGCCATTATTTTTTCGCCACTGAAGAGTGATGGGAGCCGTGCCGGACGCAATGGTGGAACTCAGGGTCACCGGAGCCCCCACCGTGACCATCTGAGAGACGGGCTGTTCATCCAAGGTCGGATCCTTCTGACAATCTCCAGTCAGAGTGATGGTGAACTGAGGGTAATCGGAGTCGGTGCTGAAAATTGTTAATGTGGAAGTGCGCAGCCCACCCTCCTTGGGCTTGAACTGAACAGTCATGTCGGAGGAGGAACCTTTTGGAATGACAGCGAGCGGCTTTATCGTCACGCCAAAATCAGCGGCGTGCGGACCGCTGAGGGCAGTGGTTATGCTACGGAGGCTGTTTGTACCGGTATTTTTGAGTCGGATTACCAAAGTTGCACTGGCTCCGAAATTAAGCGCAGGAGGGCTGAAGTTGAGGGTGGAAACGCCACTGCTCAATTCTACAGGATTTGGCAGTATGACGTGTTCGACGATCAGTTTCGAGGCCAGGAAGGCGAATCTGGGTTCATCACCCAGGGAGCCATCGAGAGCTGAAAAAAGAAGGGTGGTGCCGAGACCGGCAAGACTATGGGGGAGGGATGATGTCGAGCCAGGAAGAATATCCTCCAAGATCTGCGTTCCCGCCGCTGTGCCGTCGGAGAACCATACCTCACGACCGCTGACGCCGTCATCGGCGGTGAAGCAGAGAACATCTCCGACCACTGTCATCTCCTGAATGTCCGCGTCTCCTAGACCCGTGACGATGTCTTTGATTCTCACCGTGCCATTTGCTGAACCATCACTCACCCAGAGTTCACGCCCACTCACACCGTTATCAGCCAGGAAGAAGAGTTTGCCGTTCACGCTGCGGAGTTCGGTAGGATCAGAGCCAAGATTCCCTCCCCCCCCTACCAAGGTATTGATGTTTCTGACCAAAACTGTGCCACTAGAGACTCCATTGCTCTTCCATAACTCCCGTCCATTGACGCCATCATCCGCCACAAAATACAGAGTCGTTCCGACGACAGTCAGGTATGCTGGCAGGCCGGCATCAAAGGCACCGCTAATTCCAGGAACGATATCTTTCACCACCGTTGTTCCATTACTTGAGCCATCACTCTTCCAAAGCTCACGCCCTGTATCCTGGGCAGCGGACAAGCCGCTGCCGGTAGCAATGAAATAGAGCCTGCTCGCAGATCCGGTGGCAGGCATGGCCACGAGTTCTTCCGGGTTGGAACTGGGGAAGCCACTCGATACGTCTTTCACCAGCAAAGTACCCAGCGAGGTGCCATCTGTTTTCCACAGTTCCGTGGCTTCTGTCGGTGTGCCAGCAGAGAAAAAGAGCAAATTTCCGACAGCGGCAAAATGAGACGGAAATGAACTGTTCCCTGAGTTGATGTTCGCCAGCTGTACGGTGCCACCCTCGGTGCCGTCAGACACCCACAATTCATCATTGAAGGCCGCATCCCGTGCGGAGAAGTAAAGTTTACCGTTATGCCAGATAAGCTGCTGTGGATCGCTGCTTCCTGATGTGTTTATCTCTTTCACCAGTGCTGCGGTCAGTCCGTCGCTGATATAGAGTTCGCGGTTGTCCGTGGCTCCCAAAGCTGTGAAGAAAACTCGACCGTCATTAGTCGGAGTGAAGTCTCGCGGATCAGAACCAGCAGACCCGGGGTGTAACTCAGCGAGTTGCGTCGTATTGCCCGCCAGATCGGTGATCCAAGGTTCGTGCCCTGAAACATCGGTGTAGGCAGAGAATATCACACTGCCACTGCTCAGACGAGTGAATCCCTCAGCCAGAGAGTCCCCCGTCGAGGTCCTGAAACGATGAACGCGCACAGTACCAACATCATCCTGACCATTAGTGCGCCAGAGCTCATCATCACCCAGCATAAAGTAGAGATTGGTCCCGATCAGGGCGGGAGCTCGGAAGTTTCTGGGGGACAAGCTCTCCGTATCAAAATCCTCGATTCGGAATGTTCCACTCTCTGTGCCGTCCGTGCGCCAGAGGGTGATCGTGTCATCTGCTGCTTGCAGGGTAAAGACCACCAAGCCGGAAGAAATGCGCACGAAGTTGCCAAGGTTTGAGCCTTCCGCACCAGAAGTAATTTCCTTAACAAGGGTTGTTCCGATCGAAGTTCCGTCGCTGGTATAAAGCTCATTGCCCAAGCCGGTGTCGGCATCGGCAGAGAATATGACGCGATTGGGCAATGCCGGGTTCCCGATTGTGACGGTGATAGGCGTCAGATTGGCGATCTGGGAATCATCGCTGGTGTTATTGATGTTACGAACAAGTGCTGGATTGCCTAAATCAGTGGTGGAGTTAATCACCCAGAGCTCTTTTCCGTCTAGGGCTGTGCTGGCTGTGAAAAATAACTGGCCGCCCAATGCCACATCGGCGGGGCCGGAGACGACCAAATTCGCTGGATCAGCGTCCCCGAGTGGCTCGATTTCCTCCACAAGACTTACCCTGCTCGTCGTCAAGTTTGCTCTGAAAAGCTCTCGTCCAACTGGCACTGGCCCATCTCCTAGCACAAGCTCTGCCGTTCCATTTGCGGCGAAGAAATGAAGACCGCTGAAGGTCGCAAACTGTCCTGGAAGTGAATCTGCAGCCCCAGGAAAAATATCTTCGAGTAAAGAGGTGTTGGCCGCAGAGCCGCCGCTTTTCCATAGCTCGAGACCATGGTCCAGTGCATCTCCATCATAGGCCGTAAATAGCAGCGTGCCGCCGGCATTGAATGGACCATCAATCGCAGAGGACTCCCCCCCAGCGGCATTGATGTCCTTTACTTCCTCCACCGTCACCGTCGCACCACTGGATGTAGCCTTCCAGAGTTCCGCTCCGTTCGCAGAACTATACCCCTGGAAAAAGAGAGTGCCATTGACGTTGATCAGCTTTTCAGGGCCGGACGGGTCACTCAGGAAAGTCGAATTTCCCACACGCTTCGTCCCAGCTAGCGTTCCGTCACTAACCCAAAGATCGCGCCCTCCACCAGCATCCTCAGCAGAGAAAAACACATTGGAATTCACGGCTGTGAGGTATTTAGGCTCCGAGTTTCCAGTACCTGGAAAGATATCCCTGACCAATTCAGGCACCAGACTGGTGGACGAAGAGATTGCCGCACCATCAATACCGCCGCTGCTGCCGGCTTGGCCCGCATACAGACTCGTCACACCAGAAGCGCTCACGACACTTCGGATCGTGTGATTAACCGTGTCCGCCACATAGATCATCCCACCCTGAAATGCCAACTCCTGCAGCCCGCTGAAACTCGCCGCTGTTCCGGAGCCATCCACAGCGCCCGCTGATCCAGAGCCGGCCAACGTGGTGACCACGCCAGTAGAAGATACTCTGCGCAGGAGATGGTTTCCCGTGTCGCCGACATAAATATTCGCCCCGGATGTATCGCAGGTCACGCCCTGGGGACTGGAAAACTGAGCCGCCGTTCCTGTGCCATTTGCGCTACCAGAAGCGCCAGCAATGCTGCCAGCCAGTGTCGTCACCGCCCCATTGACGATTTTGCGCACGTTATGGTTGCCTGTATCAGCCACATAGAGCCGGTCTGAGCCGTCCACCGCGATGGCACTCGGATCACGAAAACGCGCGCCATTTCCAGTGCCATCCTGGCTCCCAGGGGTCTGTGAGAGGCCCGCTACCAGCGACACAGTCACCGTCCCGGGGATGGAGAGACTCCGGATCATGTGATTGCCAGTATCCGCCACATACACCGTCGTGCCCGTGCTGTTCACCGCCACGCCCTTCGGACTGCGAAAGCGGGCATTTGCCCCGGTGCCACCCGCATCTCCCTGAGTTCCTCCATCCCCGGCCACCGTCGTCACCACCCCTTCGGGAGTGATCCGCCGGATCGTATGATTGCCCGTGTCTGCCACATAAAGCACTCCTTTACTAGCCCCCGTCGTGACCACGGCGATACTCTGCGGAGAGTTAAAGGTAGCCGTCAGACCTGCCGCATCCAGTTCCCCGACTACACCAATCCTGCCTGCCAGGGTGGACACAGCTCCAGTGGCTGAGATTTTGCGGATGATGTGATTGGCCGTATCCGCCACGTACACATTCCCATCCGCGTCTGCCGCCACGGCCTGAGGGCTCTGGAAGGCGGCCTTGACACTGAATTTCCACAACTCCGACCCCGTGACCGAATCATCCGTGGAAATAAAGAGATTATTACCTGCCACGACCAGTTCATCCGCAACCGTGCTAACAGATAGCGGCGCAGAATTGATGTCCGAAAGCACCTGCACCGTTTGGCCAGAAGCTGTCAGCGCCATCAGCAGGCCCAGGCAAACAGGCCGAAAAGAAGGGGGGTGATTTTTCATAAGGTGTAAAGACAGCGTATTGACATGCCAAAAAGAAGGCAATCCTAAAAATCGCGTGGTTTTCATGTTCCTTTGGACCCATCCACACTCACTACCGCTCAATCACCTCACTTCCCTTCCCTCGACTCCGCCCTTGCCGTCTCCCGTTTCCCCTCCATAAACCGCCCTCTCATGTCCCGCTCCTACAAACTCGCAGTCCTCCCTGGTGACGGCATCGGCCCCGAAGTCATGGCCGAGGCCCTCCGCGTGCTCGACACCGTCGCCGCCCGCTCCAGCATCTCCTTTGAATACAATCGCCAGCTCGTCGGCGGTGCCGCGATCGACGCTGTCGGCAAGGCCCTCCCTGCCGAGACCGTCGCCGCCTGTGAGGTCAGCGATGCCATCCTTTTTGGCTCCGTCGGCGGACCGAAGTGGGAAAAACTCCCCCCCAATGAGCAGCCCGAGCGCGGAGCCCTCCTCCCCCTACGGAAGCACTTCGGCCTCTTCGCCAACCTCCGCCCCGGAATCTGCTACCCTGCCCTGACCTCATCCTCTCCCATCCGCCCCGATCTCGTCGAAGGCGGTTTCGATGTCCTCTGCGTCCGCGAACTCACTGGCGGCATGTATTTTGGCCAGCCGAAGAGCCGCACCGTCCTCCCCGATGGCGACATTGAGGTCATCGACACCATGGTTTATAAGAAGAGCGAGATCGTCCGCATCGCCCACGTCGCTTTCAAAGCCGCCCAGCTCCGCCGCAAGCACGTCACAAGCGTGGACAAGGCCAACGTCCTCACCAACTCCGTCCTCTGGCGCGAAACCATGGTCGAAGTCGCCAAGGAATACCCGGACGTGACCCTCGCTCATCTTTACGTCGATAATGCCGCCATGCAGCTCATTAAGGCACCCCGCAGCTTCGACGTGCTCGTCACCGAAAATCTCTTCGGCGACATCCTCAGCGACGAAATGGCCATGATCTGCGGCTCACTCGGCATGTTGGCCAGCGCCAGCCTCGGCAAACCGAAGGGCGACGGCCTCTACTTCGGTCTCTTCGAGCCATCCGGCGGCACCGCCCCGGACATCGCCGGCATGGGCATCGCGAACCCCATCGCTCAAATCCTCTCCGTGGCCCTCCTCCTCCGCTTCAGCCTCGGCCTCGAAGCCGAAGCCGTCCAGATCGAGTCCGCCGTCAAAAAGGTCATCGATGACGGCCTCCGCACAGGTGACATCTTCAGCGGTGCTCCTGGCACGAAAAAGGTGAACACCCGCGAGATCGCGGACGCCATCATCGCCGCCCTCTGATCAGGTCCAATCCTTCTGGCGCACGGCTGACATCAGTCGTGCGCCTTTTTATTGGCCATCAATAACCGCCAGCACCGATCTTCCCGCCCGCCGCATCCAGCGTTCCTGCCGCCTCGCGCCTGCGGTAGTCGTCCATCATCGCAGCAGTCGCCGTTGCGCCGCAGCGGGAGCCGCCGAGGTCACGGACTTTGATTAGTCCATCCAGATCACGCACGCCACCAGCAGCCTTGACCTGAACCTTGGGGGAAACATGG
>JBILPY010000648.1:0-3036 GCA_044373575.1 Prosthecobacter sp.
GATGTCAATCATGGATGCCGGTGCCACTCTGGCGGTAGTGGCATCTTGCAGGTTGGCAAAACGTCCGCCGGCGATGCCGAGAGCCTCGGCGGAGTCCGGGATGAGGGACAGTGACTCTGCTGCTTGGCACAGGTAAGGAAGGCCTAGGAGGCCAACAATAAGGGCGATCTGGGTGTAGGAGTTGGTTTTCATCGGGAGTGTTGAAGGCTTGTGATGCGGGTGTGAGCTGTGTTTGAAATACTGCCTGTGTTTGTGGCCAGCGCTGATGCGTGAAGAGGTTTCGAAGGTGGGTTGGTCATCTGTCGTCCTGTTTCTAGTGTTCGCGTCACGACATTCAGTAAATCCAGAACATCGAAGGGTTTTGTCAGGTAGTTCACCCCTACTGTAAGTTCCTCCCCTCCGGAGATCATGGAGGGTTGATAGCCACTCATGTAAATAATGGGCAGATCTGGTGCAGATGCCCGGAGATAACCTGCTAGGTCATAGCCCGTCAGGCCGTCGGGTAGATAAATGTCGGAGATGACCATGTCGATACCATCCCGGTTCGATTGCCAGAGTGTCCAGGCCTCCATCGCCGTCTGGGCTTTCAAGACCTTATGGCCCTGGCTGCCGAGGATGTATCCCAAGATATCGCAGATGGATCGCTCATCATCCACCACCATGAAGGTGAGCTGCTTGTCGATGCTGGAGACAATGTTACGCGCGGCGACGATGCGCTGCATAGCTTCTTGAGGCTGGCTCGGGTCGGCTTCAGGCAGTGAGAGAGATATAACGCAGGCGAGGTTTGCGCCGACGTTGATGAGTAATTTACCTCCGAGGCTTTCCGAGAGTTTCAGGGCTGCCATCATACTTTCTGAAAGCTCTTGATGTGCCTTGCTCGCATCTGCTCTTGGAGCCATTTCAAATGATACATGGGCCATCATCTGATGAGCGCCGCCAGGAGTATCTAAGGAGGATTGTCTGATGAGTGTGATGCTCAGGTTACCTCCGCGAGACATCTGTTCCTGTGCCCGAATCACCATTAGGTTCAGAAGACGAGTCAGCAGGCTCTCAGATGCATAGATGAAATGTTCGGAGTCGCTATAATAGAGGTCTATGTGCGCCTTTTCCTTCAGGACACGGCCCATCATCTCGATCTGTTTGGTGATCACCGGCAGCGCATTAAAGACATGCATGTCAGATGGGGTCTCCACCTCGGACGTCAGAGCCATCATTTGGCGGCTGAGCAGGGATGCGCGTTCGGCCGCCTCCAGCATCTGCTCCATGGGCAGGGTAGCCACCAGCCCCGAGGGGGTCAGGAGCGCTGAACTCAGGTGCCCCTGGATGACGGTGAGTGCGTTGTTGAAGTCATGGGCGATGCTTGAGGCCAGCCCGGACATCACATCAATGATCTCTGCGTCGGAGCGCTTTTGATTCAGCTCAGCTCGGAAGCCTCTTTCCTGATAAAGCTCACCCGCCATTTTTTCAGCACGAAGGGAGGTTCGCATGAGACGGCTTTGCAGATCGATCTGACGGCAGGCCATTTCGCGTTCAGCCACCCACTTGATGCACATGGCCTGGCAGAGCTGGAGGACTTCGATCGGGTCAAAGGGCTTTTTCAGCACGACCAGACGATGGCTGGCACCGAGCTGCTCCACGATCTCCTGCCAGGAGTAGTCGGAGTAGGCTGTGCAGAGGATGATCTGCATGTCACTTTGCACTTGCCACAGCCGCTTTACTGTCTCCACGCCATCCATGCCGGGCGGCATTCTGACATCCACGATCGCCACGGCAAAAGGCACTCCCTGTTCGATGGCTGCCTTGGCGAGGCTTTCAGCCTGTTCTCCTTGGCTGGCAAAGGCCGTCTGAAAGTTTGGGCGTAGTTTTGACTGGTGATTCCGCATTTCATCGAACAGGACCGCTTCGATCTGCTCCAGCTCCTCTAGTCCAGAGGTGGAGGGGCAGAGGATGCGCCGGTAGTCATCCCGGATGGACGGATTGTCATCGACAATGAGTACGCGTGTATTGGAGTACATGGTTGTTGGGGTGGAGGTCAGGTAGCTGTGAAAGCCTGGCTTTTGGTGAGGCTTGGAAGCGGGCCGGTGGTATGGGTGCGTGAGGCCGCTGCCAGTGCCATAGGGGCGAAGCGTGCTGGAAATTCGAGAATGAAACTGGCCCCTTGTCCCTCCCCATCGCTTTGAGCTTTGAGGGCACCCCCCATCTCTTCCACAAGCAGTGCGGCGTGATGCAGACCGAACCCGTTACCGTCTTTCCGCGTGGTGAAGCCGTGGGTGAAGATGCGCTGGAGATTGTGTTTGCTGATGCCGCAGCCCGTGTCCTGCACGGCGATCATTACGGTACCTGCTTGTGGTTGGGTGATATATAAAAGAATGCGTCTTTCCTGCGTGCCTGCGGCTGAGACGGCATGACGAGCGTTACTCACAAGGTTTACCAGCACTTGTAGCATTAGATTTTTTGGCAGCATCAGAGGCGGCATGTCGGCAAAGTGGCGCTCGATCTGGATGTCGCGGTCACGCAGCACGTCGCCTTCAAGGGCCAGAGACTGTTCGAGCAGGGATGCCAGATCCACTGCCTCCTCCACCTGGGATGCTCGCCCGTGAATCTGTTGCAGGGAAATAACATCTTTCATGTGTTCGATGTGCTGTACCATGCTCATGGCATCGAGATACATCTGGCGGCTTTCCTCTGCGAGATGCTCGCTTAGTGTGATTAGATAGCTTGGCAGGCGCCGCCCCTGGGGGTGTTCTCGGATAAAGGTGGGAAGGTCGGCCTCATGCTCTTTGAGCATCCGCGCGGCTTTGCCCAGGTTCGCGCCGCGTGAACCGGCCAGCTTTTCCACATGCAGTTTGGCACTCACATTCAGGCTGGTAAGCACATTGCCGATGTTGTGCAGCACGCTCTTTGCGATCTCAGACTTGCCGGCTTCATGGGCGGCATCGACCTGCTGTTTGTGCAGACGATTTTGCATCTCCGACTGGGCGTGGCGCTGGGTGATGTCTTTCATCACTCCACATGTGGTGAGTTTTCCTGTGGCGT
>JBILPY010000650.1:0-3027 GCA_044373575.1 Prosthecobacter sp.
CCTTTCGCAGATGTCGATGACGCTGCATGCGGGGCAGTTGATTGAAGATTCATCCCAGGTCTTCATCGCCCCCGAATCGCTGGCTGGAAATGCAGATGGGGGCACCGAACTCGACAGTTTCTCACTCGGCGCTCTGACCTACCTGCTGTTCACTGGAAAGCCGCCTGCCAATTCCGTCACCGAACTGCAGCAGAAATTGAAGAACAGCCTCAGCGGCGGGCTCAATATCAGCGAATCGATGGACGGCGCGGTTGATTCCCTTGCGGAGATCGTGCGCTGCACAGCAAACGGAATCGCCAGCGACCGTGCTCCGGTGGAAGACTTCCTTGCCGCGCTGAGTCTCATTGAGGATGAACTGACCCGCCCGGAGCAGTCGGGAGTCGTGAACCCTCTTGAGGCGAAGACGGGAGATGAACTTGAAAACGGGTATCGAATCGAATCCCGGCTGGGGAGCGGTTCGGTCTCAGTAGTATTTCTGGTCGAATACGGCGGCAAGAAGATGGTGCTGAAGGTTGCCCGCTCATCCGAATACAATCAGCGGATCAAGGATGAGTTTCGCACCCTGCAGGAGATTCAGGAGAAGGTGCGCTCGCGCATTGTGGTTGCGCCTTTTGAGCTGATCGAGTTCGGAGAGCTGTGCGCCTTCACCATGGAGCCCGCCGGCGAGAAGACGATGGCGCGGTTTCTGCGCGAGGAGGGGCCGCTGGATCTCACCTACCTTCAGCGCTTCGGTGACGACCTCATCCGCACCATTCGCGATCTGGATGATGCTGGGGGGATTGCTCATCGCGACATCAAGCCGGAGAATATGGGTTTAAGGGTTCTGGGGAAAAAACAGTATCAGCTCTGCCTGTTCGACTTCTCGCTGTGCAATGCGTCGCCTGAGAACATCAAGGCAGGCACGCTGGCCTACATGGACCCGTTCATCGGCGAGCGAAAGGTGAAGAGGTGGGACATCAGTTCCGAATGCTTCTCCGCCGCCATGGCTCTTCATGAGATGGCCACCGGAGTGCTGCCCACGTGGGGGGATGGCAAGAGTGATCCTGCGTCGATCAAGGGCGAGGTGAACATCCAGCCTGAGCGATTCGACCCTGACCTGCGCGATCGATTTACTGCATTCTTCAAGAAGGCCCTGAAGAGGGACTTCCGCGAAAGGTTCGACAACCCGGGGGAGATGCTCAAGGAGTGGACGGACATATTCGCCTCGATTGACGAACGCAAGCCCACGCGGACAAGCCATCCGGAGCCGGACGACGAGGGCGATGTGACCAGCTTCGACTTGCCGCAGATCATCACGCCGGGCACTCAGCTCGTCCTGCTGGGCCTCAGCACCCGTCTGCTGAATACTTTGGACCGGCTGAGTCTAATCACTGTGGCCGATCTGATCGGTTACCCGCTGAATAAGATTCTTCATCTCCGCGGGGTGGGAAACAAGACCCGGCGGGAATTAGGAATCTTGGTCAAGCTGCTGAGAGATCGCCTGCCTGAGTTGGAAGTGGACCCAGCCAAAGCGATTGAGGCTGCTGCCCCAGACAATGGCGATTTGCCTGACGCTGTTGCCAGTGTTGATATGATTGCCAAGCAGGTCGCCATCATTGGACGAGGCAAGGATCGTAACGCTGAGCAGGCCCTGCTTCAGTCATTTCTGGGATGGAAGCGATCTGAGAATGCGAATCCCATGGATTGGCCCAGCCAGAGTGATCTGGCGCTCGGGCTGACCGTTACCCGCCAGCGCATCGGCCAGGTGGTCACCGAGGGGCGGGAGCGCTGGACGCGCTTTCCTTCCATTACTTCACTGCGGGATGCCATTGTCGAAATTATTCGTGCACAGGGCGGGGTGGTGACCCACGAAGAACTCATCGCGAGCGTCCTTGCTACTCGGGGATCGGCTTTGGATGAACCCCAGCGTTCTCAAATGGCGTCGGTGGCTACCCGGGCGGCAGTAGAGACAGAGAGAGGGCTCAAGGACTCCAGGTTCGTCGAATACCGCAGTGGCGGGCGGGTGTTTTTGGCCATGACGGACGACCTGAAGAACTACGCCGTGGCCTTGGGGCAGGCGGCCGACAAGCTTGCCGCGCAAGACCCCATCCCGAGTCCTGCGTCCGTCCTGGAGGCGCTTCATAGTGTGAAGACACCGGAGTTCTCGGAAAACGTGATCGCACCCACTGACCAGCGGCTCTGCCAGCTTGCTGTGGTGGCCTCAGGGACTGCGGCGCTGTCGAGCCGCATGGAAATCTATCAGGCCGGATTGGAGGCAGGCCGAGCCCTTACGATTGCGCAGAACGCGTTATTTGGTGGGACGCTGACCGTGGAAGAAATCCAGGGCAGGGTTGCCGCCAGGCTTCCGAAGGCCCAACCCCTGCCGCCCAGGCCCGAACTCGACAAGCTCATGGCGACACTGGGTCTTGAACTCAGGTGGAATCCATCAGCCGCCAACGGGCGGGGTGCTTACGAGATGGCCGGTCTCGAAGGGCTCTCCATTCATACATCCGAGTCATCGACTTCGCGACTTGTCACCCGGATCAGTCCGGCACCTGCCACGGGAGTGGTCTCACCGGACGTCGCTGAGGCGCAAGCCATTGAGGACAAGCTGAAATACGCCGCGCAAAACGGAGCCTACCTTGCCATCTCTGTGCCGCCGGGTTTCGAGGCGAAGGCGCGGATCGAACTGGAGCGGCGTTTCCCGGTCGATGTGTGCGATCTTGATGCCGCATTTCTGGATGGCATGCGCCAGCAGGCGAAGACGGCCGGGGCGGATTGGAGCGTCGTTATCCGTGCTGACAATGCCCCGCGCGACTCAGGCGATTGGAAGAACCTGCAGATGCTGGTAGAGCGTTGCCTTCCCGGTCTCGCCGCACACATGCGCTCGCCAGATCGCACCAAGCTGGTCGTTCACCCCGGACTTCTTGCCCGCTATGATCGCATGGAGGTCCTAGGTGACCTCGCTTCTAACGTGGGGCGCAGCGACGGCATCCACGGTCTCTGGATTCTGGTTCCTGCCAATGAGCAGAGTGCCCGTCCCATGCT
>JBILPY010000195.1:0-7384 GCA_044373575.1 Prosthecobacter sp.
TTTTGTCGAGGCGGCGGACAAAGAAATTAACACCCTGCACAGCTTCATGCTCGTGAGGCATGGTCAGGTGGTGGCGGAGGCTTGGTGGAAGCCGGAGTCGGCGGACAAAAAGCATGTCATGTGGTCGCTGAGCAAGAGCTTCACCTCCACGGCAGTTGGGCTGGCCGAAGCTGAAGGGAAACTCAGTCTGGAAGATCCCGTGCTGAAGTTTTTCAAAGACGAGGCACCGGCGGAACCGAGCGAGAATCTCAAAGCGATGCGTGTCCGCGATTTGCTCTCCATGAGCGGTGGGCATGATGTCGAACCGAAGTTTGTGATCGATCAAGGGCCGTCGGTGAAAGGCTTTCTGGCGCATCCGGTCATGCACAAGCCGGGCACTTGGTTTCGCTACAACACACCGGGAAGTTACATGCTCTCCGCCATCGTCACCAAGAGCACAGGCCGGACCGTGCTCGACTACTTGAAGCCTCGCTTGTTTGAGCCCCTCGGCATCGAGAGCCCCGACTGGGGCGCTACGGCTGAAGGTTACAGCTTCGGTGGCTACGGACTCTTCATTCGCACCGAGGACATCGCCAAGTTCGGCCAGCTCTATTTGCAGAAGGGCAAGTGGAACGGCAAGCAACTGCTGCCAGAGCAGTGGGTCGATCAGGCCACGGCAAAGCATGTGGACAACAGCAAGGCTCCGAGTGCTAGAACCACTGACTGGCAGCAGGGCTATGGCTTTCAATTCTGGCGTTGCCAGCACAATGCTTATCGCGGTGATGGCCGTGACGGACAGATTTGCCTCGTCATGCCGGAACATGATGCCGTGATCGCCATCACCGCTCAGACGGGGCAGATGCAGACTGAGTTGGACTTGGTGTGGGACATCATCCTGCCAGCTTTTCACTCCGAGCCTTTGCCTGCTGCCCCCGCCGAGCATGCAAAGCTCAAGCAGGCGACTGCTCAACTCATGGCCCATCCCACGAGGAAGTAGTCGTCTGAAAGCAAGAAGTCATGAAACCGTATTGGAACAAGCGCCCATGACCCCGAGCTTGATCCATCGTCGTTACTGGAAATACCGGTCTGGTAGGACGCCGTTGATGATTTTGTGCCTCTTGGGAGTGCCCTTCGGCACATCGGTCGTGATGGCAGCGGGGAAAGAGAGTCCGGCAAAGGTGTTGTTCGCGCAGCACTGCGGGAAATGTCATTCGGGTGCGAAGCCCAAGGGCCACTTCGCCATCGCGAGTCTGTCGGACGATTTCTCCGACAAGAAGAACCGTAAGCATTGGCTTGCCGTGCTCGAGCAGCTCAAAAATGATGAGATGCCGCCGAAAGAGAAGGCACGTCCGCCGACGAAGGACATGCGAAGCGTGATGGAGTGGATCAGCACGCGTGCGGCATCGGCGGAGGCCGCCCGGAGAGAAACTGAGGGCCGCGTGGTGATGCGGCGGCTGAACCGCGCCGAGTATGCGAACACGGTTCGCGATCTGCTCGGTGTCGAGGTCGATTTGACCGACCTGCTGCCGCCGGACACCTCGACGAACGGTTTTGATAACAACGCCGAGCTGCTGCACACCTCGTTGTATCTCATGCGCAGTTACCTTGATGCGGCAGATCGTGTGCTCGATGAAGCCATCGCGAACGAGCCCCAGCCCTGGATCTTGAAGAAGCGCTTTGACATCAAGGAGGAGCGCACTGTCAGAGCCAAGGGCAGTGTTTATCGACACATTCCTGACGGTGTGGCGATCTTCGCCGCGTGGGAGTCTGCCAACATCCGCGTCACGATGTGGAACTTCCGAAGCCATGTGCGCGGCAAGTATCGCTTCCGCATCTCCGGCTACAGTTTTCAAAGCGAGGGCAAGCCCATTACCTTCCGCGTCACTGCGGGCACGCTCAAAGAAGTGACCGAGGAGCGTCTCATCGACTACTTCGCCGTTCCAGCGGACAAACCCACGGTGATCGAGTTCACCGAACAACTCGAACCCGAGAATCGCATACGCATCCTCGCCACGGGTCTGCCCGCGCTGCCACCAGCGGTGGAGAAAGTCGGCGCTGAGAACTATAAAGGTCCCGGCCTCGTGATTCAGTGGGTCGATGTCGAGGGGCCGATCCTTGAGTCTTGGCCGCCGCCGAGCCACCGGGCGATCTTTGGTGATCTAAAACAGGAGCGCATTTCCCGCGACCGCTATGAAGTCGTGTCGCAGCAGCCGATGGCCGATGCCGAGCGCATCTTGCGCGACTTCGCACGACGCGCGTTTCGCCGCAATGTGACCGATGACGACATCAAGCCCTTCCTCGGTCGCGTGAAGTCGAAGCTGGATCAAAATTACACCTTCGAGCAAGCGATGCGCGTCGGCCTCAAAGGCGTTCTGGTTTCGCCCGATTTCCTTTTTTTCCGTGAGAAAGGGCCCAAACTCGATGACTTCGCGCTCGCCAGTCGCCTCTCGTATTTCCTGTGGAGTTCGATGCCCGACGAGGCGCTGTTCAAACTCGCCGCAGACAACAAACTGCATGAGTCCTCGGTGCTGCGTGAGCAAGTCGAGCGCCTGTTGAGTGATCCCAAGGCCAAGTCATTCAACACCAACTTCACTGGCCAATGGCTCAAGTTGCGCGCCATTGATGACACGCTGCCGGATCGCACGCTCTACCCCGAGTATGACGACATCCTCAAGACCGCGATGCTCAAGGAGACCTCGCTGTTCTTCGATGAAGTGCTGAAGAACGATCTGCCGCTCACGAATTTTGTCAGTTCCGACTTCACCTTCCTCAATGCCCGCCTCGCGAAGCATTACGGCATCCCCGGCATCGAAGGAATGGAGATGCGCAAAGTCGCGCTGCCGCCGGGCAGTCACCGCGGCGGACTGCTCACGATGGGCAGCGTGCTCAAAGTCACTGCCAACGGCTCCACAACCTCGCCCATCATTCGCGGCTCCTGGGTACTGGAGCGCATCCTCGGCACACCACCACCGAAGCCGCCTGCCGATGTGGAGGCCATCGAGCCCGACATTCGCGGAGCAACGACGATCCGCGATCAACTCGCGAAGCATCGCAATGTCGAAAGCTGCGCGAGCTGCCACAAGAAGATCGATCCGCCCGGCTTCGCGCTCGAAAGCTTCGACGTCATCGGCGGCTGGCGCGATCACTACCGCGCCCTCACCAACGGCGGCGAAAAAGACGCCCAAGGCCGCCGGGTCCGCCCCGGCCCTGCGGTGGACCCCGGCGATGCTTTGCCCGACGGACGACGTTTCCGAAACATCGACGAATACAAGAAACTCATCCTCGATGACAAAGACCAACTCGCCCGCAACCTCGCCGAAAAGCTCCTCGCCTACGGCACCGGCGCAACACCGACACACGCCGACAAACCGCAGGTCGAAGCCATCGTCACCCGCCTCCGCGACAAGAACTGCGGCTTCAAATCGTTGATCCACGAGGTCGTGCAGAGCGCCCTGTTTCAGAGCAAGTAGGGATTGGTTAACCCACAATCATCCATGAACATTCACCGCCGCCACTTCATCCGCTCCACGGGCATTTCTCTCGCCTTGCCGTGGCTCGACATCTTCGCCGCTGGCGCGGTTGAGCAGCCCAAACGACGCATGATCTGCATCTGCGCGCCGCTCGGACTGCATCCCGACAATTTCTTCCCCACACAATCTGGCAAGGACTACGCGCTCTCGCCTTACCTCGACATCCTCAAGGACTTCCGCGATGAGTTCACGGTCATCTCCGGGCTGGCTCATGCGGGCATGGGTTCGAGCTTCGCGCATCAGGCATCTGCCAGCTTCCTCACGGGTGCGCCGGGCGCGGGCAGACCCGGTTTTCGCAACGCCATCTCGCTCGATCAATTCGCCGCTGATCACATCGGCACGCAGACACGATTCCCCAGCCTCGCCTTGTCCGGTGAAGGCTCCGGCGGGCTCTCATGGACTCGAACTGGCGCTTTGATTCCTGCCGACAATTCACCGTCTAAAGTCTTCGCGCGTTTGTTCCTCGAAGGCCGTGCTGACGATGTGCAGGAGCAACTGCGTCGTCTCGAAGATGGGCGCAGCATCCTCGATGACGTCAGCGATCAGGCCAAGTCACTGCGCTCCGGCCTCGGCAGCGAAGATCGCGACAAGCTCGACGAATACCTCACCAGCGTGCGCGAACTCGAACAGCGCATGATCAATGACGAAAGCTGGGCGAAGAAACCCAAGCCGAAAGTGAATGTCGAGCCGCCGAAGGACATCCCCAACGCCGCCGACCTCATTGGCCGAACACGATTGATCTTTGACCTCAGCCATCTCGCGCTTCAGACCGACTCCACGCGGCTCATCACCATCATGCTCGCCGGCTCCACCTTCGCACCGCCGATTGAAGGCGTGTCACTCGGTCATCACGATCTCTCACATCATGGCAAAGACCCCAGCAAGCTCGCGCAGCTCAAGATTGTCGAGGAGGAGACGATGAAGACCGTGCGAGATCTGCTCACGAAGCTCAAGCAGTCGCAGGAAGCCGACTCAACCTTGCTCGACCGCACCACCGTTTTCCTCGGCAGCAATCTGGGCGACGGCAGCAGCCACTCCACCAAGAACCTCCCCGTCTTCCTCGCCGGCGGCGGCTTCCAGCACGGCCTGCATCTGCCGTTCGATCCGAACAACCCGCCGCCGCTTTGCAATCTCTACGTCAACATGCTCCAGCGCATCGGCATCGAGACCGACAAGTTCGGCACGAGCACAGGAACGCTGACGGGACTGGAAATGAAGCGGGGATAAATGCTTCCACTAACGCAGCAAGAACGTCGCGAACTGATCCCAGACTGCCGTCTTTGCCAGAAGCGCACTCGCCACAGAAAACACCGCCAGCATGCCGACGGCGATAGCTAGCCAGCGATCCAAGGCTTTCGACAACGCTGATTTGATCACCAGCAACACGATGCCGACAAGAACAGTCGAGAGAAACGCGGAGAACCAGACCTCCAGTGAAGTTCCAGCATACCAGGAGTTGAGCACTTCAATGCGACCCATGGCGGCAGAGCAAATCGCCAGCGTGGCCACCAGCATCATGGGCCGGTGAATCTCAGGACGCTTCCGCTGCCACACGCCGATGATCACGAAGACGAAAAATGCCGCAATGCTCGACAACGGCACGGTGAGGAACTCCTTTGGCGCGAGTCCAAAGAGGCGTATCTCCGGAGGCATGACGCTGATCGCCGCCACACCAGTTTTCCACCCGAGAAAGAACATGGCGAGCGCCAGCAGCGCTCCGATGCGACCCAGCATCATATGTGCCTTCCGATTCCTACTCGCGATCAAAAAAGGCTGCACCACCGACAGCAGAATCCACGCGGTCATGGCGATGCCGTGGGTGATGAGCAAGGTGCGAATGGGCGGCGTCAAAGGACGCCCTGGGTAGGCTCCGCCACCCAAGTAAAAGTGCCTGAAGCCGATGCTGGTCAGCACCAGCAGCAGCAACGCCGCCAGGGAGTAAAAGTAACGCGTCGAATTCGAGCGCAGAGATGAATCGGAACTCATGGCAAGAAGTGAACGATCTTAACTGTGGCTTCCACTTGGTCAATATTCGTCACCAAAGTGAGCCCTATTGGTACCGAACCCCAACTCAAAGTTCCCTGTGAGCAGATGTTGTTTGATCATGGGTAAGCTGACATGTTGAAAGCACATCTGCCAGAATAGACACCATCTTCCCACTCATGCCAAAACCACTCATCGCCGTCACCATGGGCGACCCCGCCGGGGTCGGACCCGAAGTCTGTCTGCAACTCCTCGCCAATGAGGAAGTCCGCGAGTTCGCCACGCCTGTCATCTTTGGTGATGCGCGGCTTCTATCCCGATGCGCGCGTCAGGCCGGACTACCTGCGCCAAAGCGCATCATCAGCGAGATCGAATGGGCGGAGAAATTTGGCAGCATCGATGAACCCTGTGTGCTTGATCTCTTCGGTTTCGATGCCGAAGGCTTCACTCCAGGCACCGTCAGTGCCAAGACCGGAGCGGCAGGTTATCTCTACGTCGAAAAGAGCATCCAGGCTGCGTTGGCAAAGCAAGTCGCCGCTGTCGCCACCGCCCCGCTGAACAAGGAAGCGCTTCACGCCGCTGGCATCACCTATCCGGGCCATACCGAGATGTTTGCCGAGAAGATGGCGGCGGAACGCTCCTGCATGTCCTTCTTCTCCGACGTGATGATTTGCAGTCTCGTCACTGTCCATATCGGCTATCAAGATGTCGTTCCTGCATTGACGAGCCAGCGTATCCTCGACGTGATCGAGCTCACGGATGCTGCTGTGCGTCGCGTGAAAGGCCGGGCACCTAGAATCGCCGTGTGCGGGCTGAATCCACATGCTGGCGAGCACGGTCTCTTTGGCCGCGGAGAAGAGGAGACGATCATCGCGCCTGCCATCGCCATGGCCAGAGCCGCCGGGATGACGATTGAAGGCCCGCTGCCGCCTGACACCGCTTTCATTGCAGCGAAACGGAAGAACGTCGATGCCTACATCTGCATGTATCATGATCAGGCGCTCATTCCGCTGAAGGCGCTCGCCTTTGACACGGCGGTTAACACCACGCTCGGCCTGCCCGTGCCACGCACCAGCGTCGATCACGGCACCGCGTGCGACATCGCCTGGCAGGGCAAGGCGAATGGCAGCAGCCTCGTCGAAGCCGTGCGCCTCGCGGCAAAAATGGTTGCCTGAAGATGACTGCCATTATCGATGGCAAGACCTCCGTGGGCCTCACCGCCAAACCCCTCGACACCAGCCCTTGCGCCTTGGAGGAGATAATCTGACCTGCTGAGCTACGGCGTTGCCTTCAAACCTTCCTCGATCCGCTGGAGCAGCTTCGAATCAGTGGGCTTCATGTCGCGGGCCTTCTGGAACCATTCGCGGGACTTGGCTTTGTCGCCGAGTTTCACATAAGTCTGGGCGATGTGCTCGATGATCTCGGCATCGTCGGGCTCGGGATTCGTCAGCAGAGCGAGTGCGCGTTGGAGCTCCGTGAGAGCGTGGGCGTAGTTGCCTTTTTTGAAATGCCACCAGCCCAGACTGTCCACGTAAGCGGCTTTGTCGGGCTGGAGTTCGTTGGCTTTACGGATGAGTTCGCCCGCCTTGTCCAGATAGCGCCCGAGTTCCAGCCACATGTAGCCGAGGTAGTTCATCGTGTTTGCCACATCCTCGATCTCGTCCTTCGGCGTAAGTGTGATGGCTTTCTCAAACATCTTCGCTGCTTCATCGTGCCGACCGCTGCGCTCCAGCGTGATGCCGTATTGGAAAAAGAAGCGATGGTTCACCAGTTCCGCCTGACCGGTCTCCGCCATGGCTGCCGCACGGCCAAAAGACTCGATGGACTTCTCCCAACGCTGCAAACTGCGCTGCGCAAAGGCGGCGTGCAGATGGAAGACGGGATTGTCTGGA
>JBILPY010000651.1:0-3026 GCA_044373575.1 Prosthecobacter sp.
CATCCCGTAAAACGCGTCGAAGCCATGCTGGCGCGGGGAGAATGGGGTCAGGTGCCCGAGGTGCCACTTGCCGACGCAGGCGGTGGCGTAGCCGCGTTTCTTCAAGATCTCAGCCAGGGTGACCTCGTCGGGGTTCAGCCCCTCCATGTGCGCTTCGTAGAGAACGTGGCCGCCATTGCGTCCGAAGCTGGACATGCCCACCCGCACCGGGTAGCAGCCAGTCATGAGTGCTGCGCGGGACGGGGTGCAAACGGGGGCGGGAGAATAGAAATCGGTGAACCGGGCGCCCTCGGCGGCAAGCCGGTCGAGGTTCGGTGTCCGGATCTTCTCGAAGCCCGGGCGCTTGTCCGGCATCCAGTAGCACCCGACGTCGTCGTAGCCGAGATCATCGGTGAGGATGACGAGAATGTTCGGTTTGGATGGCACAGGACTGGCCGCGTGCAGCGTGAGGAGCGGCGCGAGCAGCAGCGTGAGGAGGCAGAAGAAGCGCCAGGATTTCATGGTGAAAGTAAAACGCCCCACCATTCGGGAATACATGGCCTAGTTCTGCCAAAAGTTGTCATCATCCTGCCATGCCACCCGAGTCCATCCAGAGAGGCTTTTTCGCCAGCATGACCGATCCGAAGGCATTCCGGCTTATGTTTGATCAGCAGCCCAACGTGTTCTTCTTTGTGAAGGATCGCGAGAGCCGCCTCATCACTGCCAGCTTGCCGATGTATTCCCGACTCAGCCCGCTCTCACGAGCCAGCCCATACTTGCTCAGTCCACAGCGTTCCCGGAGTTCCTGCAAACGACGCGGCAACCGTTCGCGGATGCGCTCGGCGTAGTCGTGGGCGTCGTGGTTGTCCGGCGCGGCGGGCATGGTTTCTCATCCATCGAACTGACTGCGTTCGCTCTTCGATGCGCGGGCTTACGCCGCGAGTTCTTTCAGCACGCCCGTGCTATCGCCATGTCGCTCGGCGTTCACGCCAATGCCATGCAGCATCGTGAGCCAGGCATTGCACAACGGCGTGTCTTTGGAGACGACGAGGTGTTGGCCGAGTTTGATGCTGGCACCGCGCCCGGTGAGGAGCGTGGGGCAGTTGTCGAGATTGTGGACGCTACGCAGGTTGCTGCCGTAGGCGAGGCTTGTGTGGTCGAAGAGGGTGGTGCCGTCGGGCTCCTGGGTGGCTTTCAGTTTGTCGATGAGATGGGCGAGGAGTTCGCTTTGGGTGACGTCGCGCTTTTGCGATGCCTCCATGCGTTCGCCGGGGGAGTAGTGGCTCATGTCGTGCGCGGCTACTTTGATGCCGAGGCTGGTGAGCAGGGTGCTGATGGGCTGGCGGTAGGTGATAACGCGGGTGCTGTCGGTTTGGAGCGCGGCGACCATGAGGTCATACATGAGTTTGACTTCCGCGGTGCCCTGGAGTCCGGGTTTCGGCTCGGTGAGGGGCGCTTTGGGCTTGGCGACGGAGAGCCATTTTTCTTCTTTGCTGAGGCGGACCTCGATCTCGCGGATGCTTTGGAAGTATTCGTCGAGCTTGTCGGTGTCTCGCTTGCTCAGTCCGCGCTGGAGCTGGGTGGCGTCCTCCATCACGGCGTCGAGCACGCTGCCTTCCCTGGCGAGCATGGCCTGGCGTTGGGCGAGCGGCAGAGTCTCATCGGAAAAGAGGCGGTGAAAGGCGAGGACGGGATCGTTGAGGCCGGCGACTGGCTTGCCGCCTGCATCCCATGCGAGGGAGAGGCCGGGGCCGTGTCCGGGACCGTCGAGACTGGGATCGCCGCCATTGAGTTGGAGCGAGGTGAAGCGGGTGTCTTTGCCCAAAACTCGCGCCGCGACCTGGTCGGCGGAGATGCTGTTGTGCATGCTCTGGCCCGGTTCGGCGTAGCGATTCGCGCCCGTGAGCCAGAAGGTGCTGCCCCAGTGTGCTTCCGCAGAGTGTTTGTTCGTGAGCCCCTGCACGATGGTGAAGTCTGCCTGATGCCGCGCGAGCGGTGCCAGTCCTGGCGGGAGGGTGTAGGCAGCGCCGGTGTGTTTCGCATCCGGCAGCCAGCTTTCCTGAGTGACGCCGAATCCGAAGCCGAGGAAGACCATGCGCTTCGGGCGCGGAAGGGCAGGCGCTGCCGAGGCAAAGCGGCGGAAGCCGATGGACTCAAGGGCTGGTAGCGCGATGAGGGTGCCGGCGGAGCGGAGGAAATGGCGGCGTGGAATGGCTGATGATTTCATGGGTGATCTGGTAAAGGGCTATTTGCTGCGAAACTCTTTGCTGCTCACGAGTGCGTGGACGAACTCACGGATGGCGAAGTCCTTTGCCTGAGCGCGGCTCATCATAGCTTCAATCAGATCCTCGTCCTGAAAACCGACTGAGCGGCCCAGGCCGTATTCGATGAGCGCCTCGGCAAAGCCGCGGGCAAAGCGCTCGGGCTTGGCGGCGATTTGGTCGCGCAGCTCCGGGTAATCGCGAAAAGTCTCTCCTTTGTAGAAGGCACCGCTGGGGTCGATGGTGCGGCGATTTGCAGGCACGCTGGGCCGGTCATCCTCGGTGCGCCACTTGCCGGCGGCGCTGAAGTTCTCCAGGCCGAAGCCGATGGGGTCGATCTTGCGATGGCACTGCGCGCACTGCGGCTCCTCCTGATGCGCGGCGATGAGTTCGCGCGTGGTCAGTGGTTTGCCTTCGAGCCGGGTGAGCATCGGCACATTCGGAGGTGCGGGCGGTGGCGGTGAGTGCATGAGCTTGCGCAGCACCCAGGCTCCGCGCTCGACGGGGCTGGTGTGCTCGCCGTTGCCACCCATGGCGAGGATGCCCGCCATGCCGAGCAACCCACCACGGGGCGAGCCGGGCGGGAGCTTCACCTCACGGAAGGCATCGCCCGTCACGCCGGGGATGTCGTAGTAGTTCGCTAGGATGCCGTTGATCACCACGGTATCGGACTTGAGCAGACGGGACAGGCTTCCGTCATGGTGCAGCTGATGGGCAAAGGTTTGATACACCTCCTCACGCGCGGCAGCCTTCATACCCAGATCAAAGTCGCGATGCATCTTGATG
>JBILPY010000652.1:0-3024 GCA_044373575.1 Prosthecobacter sp.
TTTTTGTCTCGTCCATCTATGGCCTCGTGGCACCGGACAGCTCTCTTTACGAAGGCACTTCCATGCAGACACCCTCGGCGTATTGTGCCGTCAAAGGAGCGCTCAATCAGCTCACTCGACATTTCTCCGCCCTGCTCGCCCCGCGTGTGCGCGTCAATGCGCTGACTCCCGGCGGCATTGCCCGTGGTCAGAGCGATACGTTTGTGGAGCGCTATGAGCGCCGCACACCGATGAGACGAATGGGGCGTGAGGAGGACTTCAAAGGCGCGGCAGCATTCCTTGCGAGTGATCTTTCCGCCTATGTCACGGGACACAACCTCGTCGTCGATGGCGGCTGGACCGCCTGGTGACTTCCTTCAGGGCTGAATGATTTCAGGGAATTCCCGCAGCAGGTTGTTCACTTCAGAAACCACTGTTTCAGGCGTGATCGTGGAGGTCAGCAGCGGTCTCGCCTCGGAGAGGAAGAAGGCGCTGAGCGAACGATGCTTCGGCGTCGGCCAATGCCACTTGGCAGGATAGACCGGCCCGAAGAGGGTGATCGCAGGCACACCAAAAGCCTGGGCAAGATGGGAGGCTGCGCCATCCACACATAGAACGAGGCTGGCACGGCTCAGGGCATGGAGGTACTGCTTCAGCGAGGTCTTTCCCGCGAGATCAACGAGACCTGAGGACGCTGCGGAGGCGATGGCTGCGCAGTGCTCGCGCTCGACGGCTGATCCACCACCTGTCATGACCCATGGCAGGCTTTTGATGGCTGACTCAGCCTGCATCAACTGCGCCCAGGATTCTGTCTGCCAGTATTTGGTAGGCCAGGCTGCGGTGGGATTGATGAGGATAAACGGTCCTTCTGGAAGTTCGGGATGTCGCCACGATTCAGGAGGTTGAAGCAACTGCGGGCTACGAAAAGCTTCCGGCTCGCCACCGAGGGCACGCCAGAAGTAGTGCGACCAGTATTCATCCCGGATCGAAGTGATCTGCACCTGGCTGTAAAGAAGCCGATACCACCAGCGAATATGGCGTTCTTGGTTAACCAGCAGGCACCTCAGTCGAGCGCGCACCCGCCAGCCACGCATGACCACACGTGAGCTCCATGAAGTCGCCCACAGGCAGCCGAAGCGCTCCTTCAAATCCGGCCCCCAGGTCGCATCAGGCATGAGTTCGACGAGAGGTCGGAAGGCTTCATTGACGAACAGGGCGGTGGGTTGCCCCGAGCGTGCCGCCAGCAGGCGGGTCGTGGGTTCCAGCAGCGTGACATCACCGAGCTGCTTGTCACTCACAATGGCGAAGCGGCCCTGTTGTGCAGGAATGGAATCGTTGCTGGTAGGATTCATGGCGGATACAAAGGCATCTGCTTCGCGCGTCTGGCCGCTTCGTTGATTCCGTCCGTCAGCGTGACCTGGGAAGCCCAGTAATACTGCTGCTGATAATGATGCTGCTGGGCGATCTGGGCATGGCGAAACTCACGCGACTCGACCAGTTGGCTCATGGCGGCGACGAGTTCATCCGCCGTGTCCACATAGAGCGGCTTCATCCAGGCTTCCATGTTGGGGAAGATGATGGAGTCAGGCTCATGCCTCGACATGAAGATGACCGGTATGCCTATGTGAAACGCCTCCTGTCCTGTGAGCGAGATCGTGTTGATCAGGATGGACGTTTTCTTCAAACATTCCTCCATGGAGGCTTCTGGAGGAAGGATGTGGAAGTTGGCGGGCGGGCGCAGTGAGCGAATGAAGCGAGTCTTGATTTGCACCTCGGTTTCATCCATCCCGAGGAAGCTGCGCTCTTCCGATTTCGGTGTGCGCAAAGGATGATACTTCACCGCGAAGTCGATGCCCGGAAGTCTGCGTGCTGCGGCGACGAGTGTCTGATAAAGACGCAGGCTAGCCTGCGGATCATTGATCATCGACATGGTGTCCGCACAGAGTGCAAAGGGGCGGCGATTCGTGAAATGCGCTTCGATTTCGCTCTCCGTGCGCGGTGGTGTGACGGGGATGCGATGGCAGCGCACGTCGATCAATCGGTCGGTAGGATAGCCAGCTCGGAGAACACGCGACATGCCTCGTGCTCCGTCGATCAGAAGGAAGTCCGGGCAGTAGGTGATGAGCGGGTCCACCAGACAGTCGTAGGTGTAGGCCGCCACGGGAATGCCCATCTCGGAGGCGGCGAGACACCAGATGACCTCTTCCTCGTTGATCTGCATGTCAGCGATGATCAAGGCCGGTCGATGCCTTTCGAGCCAGGCCATGGCGTTCTTCTTCAAGGCAGCCCAGCGCGGATACACCTGCTCGGTGTAGTGGATTCCCATGCGCTCGAACACACCTTGAAACGGTGCCAGTGATGGTTCGGCACCCTCGATGCAGGCAGGTGACAACACGGTTTGCTTCCATGCCTTCCACCAAGTGCTGAATCTCTCTTTCTCGTGTGCCAGCAGGGCTGCATCTGGCGTTCCCAAATCAGCCAATGATGCCGAGATGATGCGGAAGCCCGGTGCCTGTGTCTCCAACTGAAGCAAGTGAGTCATGCGTCGGCTGACACAGACGGCGAGCGGTAATCCATCGACAGGGCGAGGTGCTTGCGGTTGGATGGCAGAGGCTTGCGCAGCTCTGGCCTTGTTGATCCGCTTGTAGCGCCAGCGCTCGAAACGCCGCGCCAGACTGCGTCCGTGCCATTCAGGTTCAAGCACGACCAGTTCCAGCCCGCCTGTTGCAGCGACACCGCGCCAGAACTCGAAGTTCACTCCGCTGCCCGGTGTGAGAACAATGCGATCAAAAGCAAAGCGCGCCCAAAGGCAGTCGCGCACTTTGGAGTTCAGGATGTAGGTGAAGCACGAGTCCTGGAAGGAGCCTTGGAGTGCGGCACGCCTCATGGCGGAGTCTCCCGGAAGATCACCCAATTCAGGGCGATGCTTCAAGAAGTGGGACATGAGCTGAGCCACCTGACCTCGCATGGCCTCGATCTCTTGATAGCAAACAAAGTCCGCTGTCTTCAGCCACTCACGCACTTGGGGATAGCGCGAACGATCCA
>JBILPY010000653.1:0-3022 GCA_044373575.1 Prosthecobacter sp.
ATCTCTGGCAAAAGGCGGGCTCCCCTCCAGGTGAGGATCTCAAATACTGGCTCCAGGCAGAGGAGCAGCTTTTTGGCAGGCATGACGACCAGCCACAGCGCGCAGTGACAACTGAAAAGCCGGCGAACCCAAAAGCGACGGGCGCTGCCAGATCCAAAGCGGCGGGTGCTGCTAGATCCAAAGCAAAGCCCGCCGGCAACGGCCCGACAAAACGCCAGCCAGCAACCGCCATCAAATCGACCCGGATGAGGTGAGCATTAAGCCGCTCCCAACACCTTTCACACATCTCCGGCACAGCTCTGCTCATGGCGGACAGGGCTGACCGGTTCAGAAAACAAACCCGCCATCAGAACACCCAAAAACCAACCATCATGAGCACACTAACAACCTGGAATCCCCTGCGCGAACTCGGCAATATTGAAAACCGTCTTGAGCGCTTCTTCAACCTGCCATCCCTGTCAAGAAACGGGGAGACGGAATCCATGACCGTCTCCCAGTGGACGCCTCTGGTGGACATCAGCGAGGATGACAACGAATACCAAGTCAAAGCCGAACTGCCGGCACTGAAAAAAGAGGAAGTCAAAGTCAGCGTGGAAAACGGTGAACTCACCATCTCTGGCGAACGCAAAAGCGAGAAGGAGGAGAAGGGCAAGAAGTTCCACCGCATTGAGCGCTCATATGGCAGCTTCCTGCGCAGCTTCACCCTGCCTGAATCCGTAAGCGGCGAGAAAGTCAGTGCCGAGTTCAAAGATGGCATTCTGACAGTGCATTTGCCGAAGGATGAAAAAGCCAAACCAAAGACCATCGAGGTCAAGGTGCAGTAGGCACGCCATCATCCATGCAGGCCGCCAGACCTCAATGGCTTGCAAGGCAGCTTTGATGGGGCTCAGGAACGACTCAGCGGGAAGCCACGTCACGGAGTCGGCTTATTCCTGCTGCGGTCACTGTGCCCCATCATTTCATCATCTTCGAACTGGTTCGAGTCTCCATACTTCACCGAAATGACACACTTCTCACTTTTCCGTGGCACCGCTAATCCAGACCTCGCCATCGAGATCTCGCGGATCCTGGATCACAGTCTGAGCCCCTGCCAGACAGAGGTGTTTCCTGATGGTGAAGTTTCCGTGCGGCTGGACGAAGCCGTGCGCGGACATCCGGTCTTACATCCGGTCTTCATAGTCCAGTCCACCGCACCGCCAGTGACTGAAAATTTGTTTGAGCTGCTGCTATTTGTAGACGCATGCCGCCGTGCGGCCTCCGGTCACGTCACGGCTGTGGTTCCCTATTTTGGGTATGCTCGTGCTGACAGACGGCATGGGCGCAGAGAGTCCATCGCCGCGAGCATGGTCGCTCGTCTTTGCCAGTCTGTCGGCCTCAGTCACCTCGTGACGGTTGACCTCCACACCACACAAATCGAAGGCTTCTTCCATCTTCCAGTCGAGCATCTGACGGCTGTGCCGACGCTGTGTGATGAGCTGAAGGGCAGGCTAGCACCGGAGACCGTGGTTGTTTCTCCAGACGAAGGTCGGTTGGAAATGGCAGGCAAGTACGCACAGCGCCTCGGCCTCTCCGTGGCTGTCGTACACAAGCAGCGAATCAGCGGCGTCGAGACGCGTGTCGTCAAGATCGCCGGTGACGTTCAGGATCGGCCCTGCCTGATCATCAATGACATGATCACCACAGGTGAAACGATCGCCAACGCGATGGACGCCTTGATCAAGGAAGGCGCGCGGCCCGAGTTTCGTGTCGCTGCCACTCACGGAGTGCTTCTGAAAGGCGCGCGAGCCAGACTCACACGTCCGGGACTGAGAGAAATCTTCATCACCGATTCTGTGGCGCCGCATATCGCCAACTGGCCGGAACTGAAAGTGGTGAGGATCGCCCCGCTGCTGGCAGGAGCCATCCACCGGCTTGCGACCCATCAGTCTATCAGCGACCTGTATAATTAAAGACAAGATCAAACCCACGAAAAAGGATCAACCCATGGCACACAAAAAAGTCATGTTTCGGGCCGCCGCTCGCGAGAAAATCCTGCGAGGTGCAGAGGCTCTGGCGGATGCCGTGCGCGTCACGCTCGGTCCCAAATCCAAGAGCGTGCTCATTGAGCGCAAGTGGGGCAAGCCACTCGTCTGCAATGACGGGGTGACCATTGCCAAGGAATTCGATTTGAAGGATCCCGAGGAAAATCTCGGGGCGCAAATGATCCGCCAGGCCGCCGAGCGCACTGGCGAGAGCGTGGGCGACGGCACGAGCACCTCCACCGTGCTGGCGCACGCCATCTATGCCGAAGGCGTGCGCAATGTCACCGCCGGCGCATCAGCCGTGGACATCAAGCGCGGACTGGATCGCGGCTTGAAAGCAGCGATTCAAGCGTTGCAGAAAATCTCGCGTCCGGTGGAGAGCAAGAAAGAGAAAGCGCAGGTGGCCACGATCTCCGCCCACAATGATCCGGCCATGGGCGAACTCGTCGCCGATGCCATGGAGAAGGTCGGCCCTGAAGGAGCGATCACCGTGGAGGAGGCGAAAACCACGGAGACTTCGGTCGATGTCGTCGAAGGCATGCAGTTTGATCGTGGATATATCTCCCCCTACTTTGTCACCGGCTCAGAGAAATTGGAGGCCGTGCTTGATGAGCCGCTCATCCTGCTCACGGAACGCAAGATCACACACATGCAGGATCTCCTGCCGCTGCTGGAGCAGATAGCCAAAAGCGGGCGCTCCCTGCTCCTTGTGGCTGAGGATCTGGAAGGAGAGGCGCTGGCCACACTTGTGGTCAACAAGCTGCGCGGCGTGCTTGGCTGTGTCGCCGTAAAAGCTCCCGGCTTCGGCGATCGCCGCAAAGCCATGCTTAATGACATGGCCATCCTAACCGGCGGCAAGGTTGTCTCCGAGGAACTGGGCATGACGCTTGAAAAAGTCACCCTGCACGATCTGGGCCGTGCGAAACGCGTAGTCATTACCAAGGACACCACCACCATCGTCGGTGGTGAGGGCGACAAGGGCGCCATCAAAGGCCGCTGCA
>JBILPY010000115.1:0-9781 GCA_044373575.1 Prosthecobacter sp.
TCTTGTCCTCCTCTGCACGCAACTCATCAATCGCCTTCATCGCCGACGCCCACCGTGTATCACCGCGCAGAAACAGTTCGACCAGAGCCCGCTCCGTCTTGTTCGTGAGCTTCTCGTAGTTCAGCGTCTCCAGCTTGATCGTGCCTGCGATCCGGCGCAGTCCGTCTTCTTCGATGCGCTTCAGCAAAAGTTCGCCATCGGTTCGCACTTCCTTCACCCATGTCTCAAACGGCGCCTTGAACTCCGCGCTCCTCGCCATCAGCGCCTTCTCCGCGCTGTCTCTCTTGGATTGCACCGACTTCATTTGCGCTTCCTGCTCCGGCGTGGCGAGCATGAGATAAGGCGACTCCAGCGCGTAGAGGCTGTCATACATGTTGCTGTAGCTCTTTTTGCCGAAGCGCTTGTCCACCCCTCCGGTTTCCACGAGCTGATTGAACAGCGCGAACATCGAATAGTAGTCCTTTTGCGTGATCGGATCGAACTTGTGATCGTGGCACTGGCTGCAGCCCATCGTTAGGCCCAGCCAAACGGCACTCGTGGTCTCCACGCGATCAAACACGGTCTTCGTGCGATTCTCTTCCGCGATGGTCCCGCCCTCCGCATTGAGCATGTGATTGCGATTGAAGGCGGTGGCCACGAGTTGGTCCTGCGTTGGCTTGGGCAGCATGTCGCCCGCGAGTTGTTCGATGGTGAAACGATCAAACCGCATGTTGTCATTGAAGGCCCGCACTACCCAGTCACGCCACGGCCAGTTCATGCGAATGGAGTCCATCTGGTAACCGTTCGTGTCCGCATAGCGAGCCGCATCCAGCCAATCCATCGCCATGCGCTCGCCATAGCGTGGCGACTTCAGCAGGCGATCAATCGCAGTCGCATAGGCCTTCTCGAAATCCTTTGCCGCTGCTTTCTCAAACGCATCCAACTCCGCCATCGTCGGCGGCATTCCTGTTAGGTCCATCGTGAGGCGACGCAGCAGGGAGCCAGGCTCGCTTTGCGGCGACAACGCAAGCCCCTCTGCTTTCAATTTTTGCCCAATATAGTGATCAATGGCAGACAAAGTGGCTTCGGCTTTAGCCGAACCCTCCGTCCCAGGAGCGGCTAAAGCCGCAGCCACTTTCCTTGGCGGCACGAACGCCCAATGCGCCTCATACTTCGCGCCTTGCTCGATCCAGTGTTTGATCAGCTCCTTCTGCTCGCTGGTGAAGGGCTTCTTGTGAGCTTTCGGCGGCGGCATCACCTCGTCTTCATCCTCGCTGATGATGCGCAGCCAAAGCTCCGATTTGTCCGGCTCACCCGGCACGATGGCCCTTACGCCATCGTTGTCCGCCAGCACCGACTCCCGCACATCCAGCCGCAGCCCGGCTTCGCGATGCTTCTCATCGAAGCCATGGCAGTAGTAGCAGTTGTCCGAAAGCAGCGGCCGGATGTCGCGATTGAACGACACCTCCGCCGCCATCGCGGTCAGCGGACTGAGGGTGAGCAGAGTGAAAACGAACTTCATGAGCGCCGAATACTACGCCGTTCATTCGCCCTTCACAGTTACGAGTGTTCGTAAGCTCACGCTTCCCCCACCAACCGCTCCGCCACGGCCTTCGACACAGCGGCGGTCGCGCAGTTGACGTGGAGTTTGCGGTAAATGCTGCGGGTGACGTAGTCGGCAGTGTGGGGATTGAGGCCCGTGGCCTCGGCGATTTGTTTGCGGGGCATTCCTGCTACCATGCACTTCAGCACGGACTGCTCGCGATCATCGAGACCGTAGTCCTTCTTGGAGGGTGCGAGCTTGGCGAACATGGCGAGCACTCGCGTGGCGATGCGTGGATTCATCGGCGAGCCGCCTGCGATGGCTTGATCGATGGCGAGGATGACCGCGGCCATCGGTTCCGATTTCAAAAGATAGCCCGATGCTCCGGCACAGATGGCGCGGAAGATTTTGTCGTCGTCTTCGAAGACCGTGAGAATCAGGATGCTGGCGGCTGGAGCGCGGCTTTTCAAATGCGCGATGCCCTCAATGCCATCCATGCCAGGCAGGCCGACGTCCAGCAGGATGACCTGCGGTGCTTGATCCGCGTTGAGAGCCGAGATAGCGTCCTCACAGTTGGCAAAGGCTCGCACGTCATGCTGGTGCGGCTTCATCGTGAGCGCACGTTCCGTGCCCCGGCGAAAGGCGGCGTTATCTTCGATGATCCAGATATGAGGCATAATAGGGGAATGACGAACTCAAGATGCAAGCGGCACTCGCAGCGTGAGTGTTGTGCCTTGATCGGACGAATGGATGGAGACGTTGCCACGAAGCTGCTTCGCACGTTCGCGGAGATTGGTGATGCCCATGCCGTGTGATGGCTTGGCAGTATCAAAGCCGCGTCCGTTGTCTTGAATGATGAGTTCGAAAGCAGAACCGATGACCTGCGCTGAAAGCTCGACCTGAGTGGCTTTTGCGTGACGGAGGACATTGGTGAGTGCCTCCTTGAAGAACAGAAACACATGCCGTCTCGACTCCACTGGCCATGCAGCAGGCAAATCGGTGGCGAGGATTTTCCATGTCACTTCATGGTTGGGCAGCAGGCGCTTTGCTACGCGTTGCAGATGTTCCATGAGATCAATGCCGGACTCTTGTCGTGCACCGACAAGCCACAGCACCTCGCGCATCGCATCGGTGGTCTCGTGCGCGATGCGATTGATCTCCCGCCAGTCTTCGGAGGTCGCGTCTCCCTGCATGGCCGAGGTTTCGCTGATGACGGCGATGCCTGCGAGGTTGCTACCGATCTCGTCGTGCATATCGCGAGCGAGACGTGCGCGGAACTGCTCCTGCGCGCGAACACTGCGCTGATGAGATTGCCAAATGAACCAACCAATACCGCCAATCACGAGCAGCACCGCACTGCCAAGCGTCCATGCCGCGCGTTCCTGTGCCGTGTCGGCGAGTTCAGCGACCCGCTTGGCGATTGTGGCGGAGTCCTCTTCGAGCTTCCGTCGTTGCTCCCATTGCTGAAGCCATGCGGGCAGTTCCATCAGCTTCCCATAGCTCGTGTGGTCATCGGTCAGCAGTGATGCCGGACGCTCTTGTTCGCGGGTCGGATCGCCAGAGAACATCGCCTTTGCTCCGCGCGAGACCTTTTCACCACCGGCATAGACCTCCAACTCTGAGATCGCGAAAGACTTCAAGGTGGGCCGTTGCGCTGCGAGCATCACGACTCGCACATGTCGTGCTATGCGACCATTGGCAGGCACCGTGACGACGTTGTTCCCAGGGTTCGAATAGTCGAGATCTGCGTTCTCGAAGATCACGGTTGCATCACTAAAGTTAGCACTCTTCGCGACCTCAACGCGGAAGCGTGAAGGAAAGGAAAATCCAGGAACATCCGCTCCCTGACGCGCATGAAGCGGATGCAGACGCACTTCCTCAATAAACACCTCCTTGCCAAGATCAACGCTCATCCACGGCTGAGGGATCTCCGGCTGAATGCTGGCAAACAGAGCATCAAACTCCGGCACCGATGAGCGATCAATCGGTGGCCCCAACGGAGTGCGTCCGTCCGTGAGATTCGCCACCATCCAACGCGGAGGCAAACCCGTGCCTCCTGCGTGGATCACCTTCGCCCCCATCGCGATGTTGCGATTGCCATCGAGCACCATCATCTCGGCCAGCGCGAAGGTCCATCGACCCTCCACCTGCGCCAGCTTCGTCACCGTGAGCCGCAGGTAACGCGCCCGCGTTCTCGGCACATGAACGACCAGCGGCGCCAAGCTCGGCTGCGCATGATCCACCTCCGTGCGCACCAGCAGAGGCGTGAAGGTGGCAAACTGCGCATCGTCCGACGCATCCAATCGAAACCGCACCGGAAACGCATAGGGCGACTGCGTCACCCCCTGAAAATCCACCACCGCCGGGATCAACGCCACCGTGTCAAAGCTCCGTGAACCCCCGAGATCCACCTGCACAAACGGCGACTCCGGCGGCGGCTCCTCCATCATGCGCTGTTGAATCCCAAACTCCGGCACCGTGTTCCCGATCATTGGCTGTCCGAGCGCAGCCAGCGCCTTCTCGGTTCGCAGTAACTCAGACCGTGCCTCCTTCAGATCGCTGCTGAAGACATCAAGCCACGCCCCTTGGGCCTGCACGGCGAAGAGTAAGCTGCTCAGCGATAAGAAGAAGCGATTCAAGCGTGACACTATGCACGACTTCCACTCAGCCGCCACGGCGAGAAACCACCGCGCTTTACGAGAACGCGTAAAGCTACCAAAGCCTCAGCAGCTTCACCTTCCTAAACTCGATGCCCGCACCCGCGTGACGACCTTGGAAGCCGATGCGGCCTTTCGATGGCATTTCGGACCACGGCCTGCCTTGCAGCCATTTCGGCATCTCGGAGCCGTCGGGATTGAGTTTGCCGTCCTTCCACTGCGTGAGGTCGATCTCGTTCACGACTTCGCCGTTGAGCACGACGATGATTTTTGGCCCCATCGCGGTAATGGTCATGCGATTCCATTCGCCGACGGGTTTCACGGTGCTTTTCGTCGCGGGTTGGTGGCCGAAGAAGGCACCGCAGCGCCAGTTGGCGGGCTTTTCCTGCCACTGCTTCGCCGCGTCGTCGCAGATCTGGATTTCGATGCTGGCGGGCATCCAGTTCGTTTCGTCGCTGTTGTAGAGGAAGACGCCGCTGTTGGCCCCGGGCTCGAATTTGAACTCGAAATCGAGCACGCAGTCGCCGTGCGTGGCCTTGGTCCAGATGTTTTGATCCTCGGTGGCGGTGAGGAGGCCGTCGCGATAGCTCCAGATGGCTCCGGGGACCTTCATGTTGGTCAAATCGTGCACGAGCAGGTCATTCCACGCGCTGGAGTCGGGATGCGAGCGCAGCGGCAGCGTGAGTTTCGCGGCGGCGGCTTTTTCGCTCGCGGTGATGTCCTCCAAAGGCTCGCCTCGGGCGAACTGGCGCACGTTGCGCATGTATTCCGGCGGCACGTCGTGACCGTAGCCGCGCATGATGACGCTCTTGAAATCGACCTTCATGAGCCTGGCCTGACGTTCGAGCAGCGACGTCTGATCGAGCATCAACTGCCGGAACTCCGAGCCACCGGTCATCGCCTCGTCGGCCACGAGCAGCAGGAAACGACCGTCTTTGATCGGCATGGCCGCAGGCATGAGCTGAAAGCCGCCCTCATGCAGCCAGAAGGCGTGAAAGTGCTGCGTGATGAACTCATCGCGACCCGCCAGCAGCACGCTGAGCGTGTGCGCTCCATTCGAGTGCCCGCCGATGACGCTGCGCTCCCAATCAATGTTTGGCACCTCAGCGGCGAGCTTTTCCAGCATCGTGCGATACGCCGCGCTGACGATGGCGAGGTCTTCCATCATCACGGGCAGCGTTTTGCCCTTGGGCTGGTTCTTTTTGAAAAGCGGCACCTGCACCGCGATGAAGTCGTCGGCACCGACGATGTCGCGAGCCATCGCGCCGCCATCCTCCGGCCCACCGCTGCCGCCTTTGATGTAAACGAAGAGCGGATGCTTCGAGGCTGCGGAGTAGTTCGACGGCAGAATCGCCCCCAGCCGCGCCACCTTCGTCGCACCCGAAACCATGCCCGCGAGGGTGTTCGGCAGCTCGGGGAAGTCGAAGCTGAGTGCGGCGTTTGGTTTGAGATCGGCCGCGAGGGCGCTGGCGCTGATCAGGGTGAAAAGAAGTGTTTTCATGTGATTTGAAAGTGGCTGCGGCTTCAGCCGCATTCAATGACCCTGATTCGGCTAAAGCCGAAGCCACTTTGTTTATAGCCCCTCAGGGACAATGGCCGTGTTTTCGTAGAGGATAACACCGCCGCGTCTCACGATCTCGCGTTGCACAGACTTCACATCCACAGCACGAACGGTGCTGCCACTGCTTTGCGCTTTCATCGCTGCGATGCCGCAGGCCTCACCGAGCGCCATGAAGACGGGCTCCATGCGCAGGGTTTGATAGGCGACATGGCTGGCGCTGCACGCGACGGGCACGAGCAGTCCATCCACACACTTCGGCACCAGGATGCGATACGGGAGCTGAAAAGGATCGTGGGAGATGAAGAAGTAACCGGGGCGCAGCAGCGGATAGGCGGGGTCGTATTTTCGCACGGCGTGGGAGTCGAACTCAAACTCGGTGACGGCGATGCCATCGACGAAACGGGCGGGCAGGCCGGTCTCGAAGACGGGTTTCGCATCGTTTTGCGTCAGCGTGTATTCGCCCCAGATGCGGCGGCCCTGGCGGACGTAGATGTGGTGCGGACGGTGGCGATGATCGGTGAACTCATCCTTCGGAAAGCCCCACTGGCTGGCTTCATCGCGGATGGATTGCGGCACGGCGGGATCGTTTTGCAGCAGCCAGACGAGACCTTCGTTGTGGCTCCAGTAGCGAGCAAAGATGCGCTCGCGCTCGGCGGGACCGGCCTCGGGCCAGCGCCAGTTTTCCTCAGCCAGATCCAGCGACTCGGCAGGAACGCCGGTGTCGTGATGCGGATGGTCGCTGTTCACTTCAAACTTCCCATTCGGCATCTCGTAGAGCTGGATGACTTGATTGAAGCGCGTGATCTTCCCCTCGGCGATTTGTGCCAGCAGGTGCCGGTAGTCGTCGCGATTAAAAGCGGCGGGCTTCTCGACGGGCACGGCGTTCGTCTTGTCCTTCGTGAGGTGAAAGCGGAAGCAAAACGCCTGGATGCCATCGTCCGCCTCGCCGGTGGAACCGGGCAGAGGGTTGTAGTCTTTGAAGCGCACAAAGATGTGCCCAGCATGAGGTTCGCCAAAAGTGGCACGGCTCTCGCGCCCAACGCGATACGGCACGCCGGCGAGTGCCGCGAGGTCGCCCTCATAGGTGCAGTCGATGAAGGTCGTGGCGCGAAACTCGGTCTTCGTGCCCGGCTTGCTCAAATCCTCCGCCGTGATGCTGACGAGCTTCAGCGTGGGTCCGAAATCCTTCGGCGTAGCTCCGTCGATGCGCTTGCCGGGTGTCGCGACCTTTTCCACGCCATCGCCGCCCACGACACTCGCTGAGACCACGCGATGCCGCTGGAGGAGCGTGATGTTCTTCTCCGCCGCGAGCATGTCGCGGAAGGTTTTCTCGGCGATGTGCGGCTCAAACATGTTGCCGCCTTTGCACACCTTCACCTGCTTCGATTCCGCGCCATAAGTCGTCGTGTAATGTTCCACGATGCGGCGCTTGAACTCGTTGTAGAGTCCTCCGACCGCGCCGTGCTTGCGGATGTCCGTGTTCGTCAATCCACCCGCGACGATGCCGCCCACGTGCGCGGATTCTTCGAGCACGATGACCTTCGCGCCGCTCTTCGCCGCTGCCACCGCCGCAGCGACTCCCGCAGGATTGGCAGTGACGACAACGACATCCGCGTGCTCGGCCGCGAGCGCCGTGGTGAGGGTGAGGAGAAGTGTGAGGATCGTTTTCATGTGGGGTGATTGCTGGAAAGTGGCTGCGGCTTTAGCCGCATCAGGAGGAGAATGTGTCGGCTAAAGGCGAAGCTGCTTTATGGCTTTGTCAGGGATGCATCTATGCAGAGCAAGAGTGGGGTTTCATGGTGTGAAAATCACAGGCTGAGGCCGTTGAGAGTCTCCTGGTTGCTGGTGCCAAATTTGCCGACATCCATGCCCATTTGCTGGAGCATTTGCACCCAAAGGTTGCTGAGGGGTGGCGGACTCTTCACGTCGTGGGCGATGTGCTGGCCGTGTTTGAATCGGCCGCCGGCGAGGAGAATGGGAAGGTTGGTGGAGTCGTGGCTGGAGGCGTTGCCCATGCCGGCACCGAAGACGCTCATGGTGTTGTCGAGCAGTCGTGAAGTGCCATCGCGTGAGTCTTTCATGCGCTGGATGAAGCCGCCCCATTCGAGCAGGAGGTCGCGTTCGAGGGTGGCGAGTTGGTTGAGCTTGCCGGCATCCTGGCCGTGATGACTGAGGTCGTGGTAGGCAAAACTGGTGCCCGGCTTGGACGGTGTCTTGCTGGTGCCGACGTAATACAGCGTGACGATGCGCGTGAGATCGGTCTGCACGGCGAGGCGGGCTACTTCCAGCATGAGGCCGAAGCGCGTGGTGTCTTCGCCGGGGCCGGGGTCTTTGATGACGGGCACGCCGGGCTTGGGCTTGGGTTGTTTGGCGAAGTTTTCTGAGCGCACCATGCGCTGTTCGAGTTCGCGCACGCTGGTGAAATATTGGTCGAGCTTGTCGCGGTCGCCAGCGCTCACGTCGCGCTGCAATCGCTTCGCTTCACCGGCCACGCGATCAAGGATGGACTGCCCCTCCTGCACGCGTGCCACTTCCTCCGCGACTTCCGCAGGCGTGCCATCGATGAAAAGTGTGGCGAACGCACGGGCGGCGCTCGTTTCCGGGGGAATGGCCACGCCGCTGCGCGTGTAGCTGCAACTGTAGGCTCCACTCGTGGAAAAATTCAGCGAGGCATGGCGCGTGTCGCGACCGATTTTGTCGGCGGCGAGTTGATCGAGCGAGACGGTGTTTTTGAATGAAGGCGAACCCGGATGCGGCGCACCGGTGAAGAAGGATTTGTCCGACGCATGACCGTCACGCACCTCGGGATGATTGAGGCCGGAGATGATGCTGAATTCCTTTCGGTGCGGCTGCAATCCTTCGAGGTAGGGCGTTGCGATGTAGTCGGCTCCCGCTTCTTTCGGAAACAAGTTAGGCGCGTGGAAACTGAAGTAATTCAGGAGCCCGATGAAGCGCATCGGCGGCTTCGGATCCGCCGCAAACGCAGCCGACATGGCATCGAGCCAAGGGAGCGCGAGCGTGATGCCAGCGCCCTTGAGCATCGCCCGACGGGAGATGGAGCGCTGTGTGGTGAAGGTGACGTTTTTCATGAGGGACGTTCGGTTGATTTACTTGTGAGTGAAGACACGGCTTTGGATGACCTCATGCACGAGTGTGCGCAGGCCGTGGTCGCTGGATGCGGCGCGGTGTATGATGGCTTCGACGACTTCGCGGTCGGCGAACTGCAACTGAGCACCGGTGAAGTGAGTGATGAGTTTTTCGGTGACGCAGTGGGCGAGTTGCTCGGGCTGCGCGAGGATGAGTTGCTTGAACTCATCCACGTCTTTGAACGGGCGGCCATCAGCCATGATGAAGCTCGGGTCCACAGGACGTCCCTGGGTATAAAAGCGAACGTCGGTGCCGGGGACGCTCACGACTTTGTCCTTCGCGCTGTCGGGAATGGCGCGATAGTTGGTGCGCCAGCGGCCGGTGACATCGAAGTTCTCCAGCGCGAAGCCCGGCGGATCGAGCTTCGCGTGACAAGTGGCGCACGCTTGTTGATTGCGATGCTTGTCGAGTTGCTCGCGGATGGTGGTGGCACCGCGAATGTCTGGCTCGATGGCGGGCACGTTCTTCGGCGGCGGGTCGGGTGGCGTGCCGAGGATGCGGTCGAGCACGTAAGCGCCGCGCACCACGGGCGAGGTGCTGGTGCCGTTGGCGGAGACTTTCAACACCGCACCTTGCGTGATGAAACCACCGCGCCGTGAACTGGGAGTGAGGCTCACTTTGCGAATTTGCTCACCTTTCACTCCGGCGATGCCGTAGTGCTCGGCGAGGCGTTCGTTGAGCATCGCGAAGTCGCTGTGCACGATGTTGCGCACGCTGAGGTTGCGGCTGAGCAACTCGTTGAAGAAGCGCTCGGTCTCACTGACCATGGACTGCTGAAGGTATTGCTCAAACTCGGGGTAGAGCTTCGTGTCGGGCTGGGTGAAATCGATGTCGCGGAGATTGAGCCAGCTTCCGAGGAAGTTTTGCGTGAAGTGCTTCGCTTTCGGTGAAGCG
>JBILPY010000654.1:0-3015 GCA_044373575.1 Prosthecobacter sp.
CCCTCCCCGTGAAGCCCTACTACATCACCACCGCCATCGACTACACGAACGCCCCGCCGCACATCGGCCACGCGTATGAAAAAGTGCTCGCCGATGTCATGGCGCGCTACCAGCGGCAGAATGGACGTGAGGTTTACTTCCTCACCGGCGTGGACCAGCACGGGCAGAAGGTGCAAAAGAGCGCCGACAAAGCCGGGCTCAGCCCCCAGGACTTCGTGGATGGCATCACCCAGCACTTCACCGCGCTGTGGGACAAACTGAACGTCCGCTTCGACGGCTGGGCCGCCACCACCGACGTGAAGCACAAGAAGGTCGTCCAGGCCATGCTGCAAAAGCTCCACGACTGCGGCCAGCTCTACAAGAAAGGCCACACGGGCTTCTACTCCGTCCGCCAGGAGCAGTTCCTTACCGACAAGGAACGCGGTCCCGATGGCAGCTTTGGCGAGGAGTGGGGCGAGGTCGTCGAGCTTGAAGAAGAGAACTGGTACTTCCGCCTCAGCGACCATGTCGAGTGGCTGAAAGCCTACATCCAGAGCCATCCTGACTTCATCTTCCCTGCCAACCGCGCCAAGGATGTGCTGAATGCCCTCGAAGGCGAGGCCCAGGACCTCTGCATCTCACGCCCCATCGAGCGCCTCACCTGGGGCATCCCGCTGCCGTTTGACGAGCGTTTTGTGAACTACGTCTGGTTCGATGCCCTCACGAACTACATCAGCTTCGCTGGCTACCTCGCCGATGAAGTGGGGAACACCGGCCTGCCCAAGTTTGAAGACCTCTGGCCCGCCGATGCCGAGATCATCGGCAAAGACATCCTCGTCCCCGCCCACGCCGTCTATTGGCCCATCATGCTCCATGCCCTCGGCTTCCCGGACGAGCACATCCCGAAGCTCGTCGTCCATGGCTGGTGGAACGTCAAAGGCGCCAAGATGAGCAAGAGCACCGGCAACGTCATCAACCCCGACGCCCTCGCCGATACCTTCACGCCAGATGGCCTCCGCTATTATTTGATGCGCGACATCGCCACCGGCCAGGACAGCGACTTCAGCGATGAGCGCCTCGTCATGTCCTACAACAAGGAGCTCGCCGGCGGCCTCGGGAACCTCCTCAACCGCAGCATCAACATGGCGCAGAAATACCGCGCCGGTCTTCTCACGCCCGGCACCCATGACGACGCCGAAAACGCCGCTCTCCGCCAGACCGTCGCCGATGCCCTCCCTGCCTATCTCGAAAGCATGAGCAGTTGGGCCATCCACGACGGCATCGCCGCCGCCTGGAAGATCGTCACGCATGCCAACGCCTTCGTCGATAACACGAAGCCCTTCTCCCTCGCCAAAGATCCCGCCCAGGCCGCCCGGCTCGACAGCGTGCTGTATCACCTCGCCGAGGCGCTCACGCACGTCACCGTCCTGCTCGATTCCATCATGCCCACCGCCATGAAAGTGGCCCGCGAGCAGATCGGCTGGGTCATGCCCACAGGCTTCCAGTTTAAAGACCTCGCCTGGGGTCTGCTCAAAGCCGACCACCAACTCGCCGCCCCCGTCCCGCTTTTCCCGAGACTGGAGATCGAGGCACCAGCGGCCTGAGCCCAGTGCTCAGGCCCCGTTGAACAGGCAGCCTACTTCAGGTTGCCCGCTTCGCTGTCGCCTTCAGCCAGGCGCAGCGCCCACTTGATGCCACCCAGAATGTGCTCCTGGTAGGTCTTGGCGATCTCGGGGGAGTTCTTGCGATCCTTCGTGCCTTCCTTCCAGGTCGGGTCCCAGACGTCTTCGCGGTGGCCGAGGGAGGAGTAAAACACACGCCCTTTGCCGAACTCCTTGCACCAGGAGATCGGGAAGTAGCGCTTCAGCTCCTCCTCCTTCTTCTTCTCCTCGTCGGTCAACTGCGCCAGATTCGGGTGGGAGTCGAGTCCCATGAGCGCATGGACCTTGGCCTTCTCGAAGCTCTTGATGATGTAGATCTCGTCAAAGACCTTGAAGCCATTCGGGATCGGCTTCGTGGCGGCATGAGCCGGGTCATGGAGGATGGGCTGCACTTCCACCTGGGACTTGTGGGTTTCAAACTCACCGCCCAGCATGTCGATGTAGCCACGGAAAGGGTGGTAGGTATCGGAGCCCGAGTGCATCGCCACCATGGCCTTGCCGCTCTTGATCAGCTCCACGAAACCATCGCGGTCAGGGAAGAGCAGGTCGCCCGTCGTGTTGGCGAAGACGAAGCCGTCGTAGCCCTTGATCTTCTCCATCGCCATCTGCTCCGTCATGTAGGCCTTGATCTTCTCATTCCAGACCTGGTTGGCCGCGTTGAATTCAGCCAGCGCCGCGCTGTAGGCGTCCTGCTTGGCTTTGAAGGCCTCGTCGCTGTCGGTCTTCTTCTCCGGTGGCTTGCCGGGATTCTTCGGCTGGCCTTCCGGCTGATGCACGAAGTCCACGGTCCAGGCACCCGACTTCTCCCCCAGTTCCTTCAGCACCTTCTCCGCCGTCTCGATGGACGAATGCCGGAAGCCGGTGGTGACAGTGACGACGAGGAGCTTCTTGGGCTCAGCCGCCGCCAAAGCAGGCAGCGCGAGTCCGAGGACTAGAAGGGAGGAACGAAGCAGGTTGGAGAGTTTCATACAGGATCACAAAAGAACGCAGGCTGGAAGCTGTCGCTACCAGTTTTCTCAGGCAGCGCAGCTTCAAAGGCGGTGGCCCGCCCGCTCATCTCAGGGCACCACGACCTTCGCGTGAGTCTGGATTCCACCGCTAAAGGTCAGCAGCAGGGTGAGTTGGCCATCGGCCAGAAAGACTCGGCGTCCCAGGGCTCCACCCGTGGTCGTGCCATTCAGCAGAGCAGTGATCGCAGTCACGACCCGTGGGGTGCCGTCCACGTTGAGGGTGTCGCCTTCACGCACAGCCAGCTTCACGGCTCCGCTTTCGTTGACGACCCAAAGTCCGGTGTCGTTGGCAGTGGTCACGCCGCCGACTCCAGTCTTCATCGTGGCTTGGAACAGCGGCTGCGCGGTGCCTGGCAGGGCGATCT
>JBILPY010000655.1:0-2998 GCA_044373575.1 Prosthecobacter sp.
GCCAGTGTCTGCTTCAGCTTGCGATGTGCTGCCACGCCATCACGCAGCGCCGTTCCTTCCAGGTCCACCAGCGCCTTTTGTTCCGGCGCGACGAAGTAAGCCGCGCATTTGACCCCTTTCTTGATCAACCCCGACTCCATCGCATCCTCACGGCTCACGCGGATGCGGTGCAGTTCGGCAATGTTCATGGCCTTCTCAAAGGCTTTGATGTTCGCATCATCTGGCGTTGCCGTGATCAGCACCGTGTATTCCGGTTTTAGCACCTCTTTGAAAAACTTTGCTGCTTGCGTGCCCTCGCCAAAGCCATGATGCGCCTCGTCCACCACCACGCCAATGCGGAAGCCCTGCGTGCGCAGCTGTTCGACAAGGGTGTCGATGGATGGATTTGTCTCACCCTCTTTGCGCACGTTGCGGCTGTCCTTCACCCTCGTCGCCACCGTCTGCCACGTTGTCACGAAGACATCTCCCTGACGACTCATGTCCGTGGCTCGATCTTCCGAAAGCTCTCGCAGCCGCAGGCCATGAAACTGTTCTCGTAGAAAGGCCGCCGTCTGTCCCACCACGCCCTTGAAGGGCGCGAACCAGAACCAAACCACTTTCTCTACATGGCTAAACTTCTCCACCATGGTCCCAGCCATCAGCGTCTTGCCGGAGCCCGTTGGAGCTTCGATGAGTAGATAGCCGTTGTGGTTGATCGCAGCAGCCCGCCCTGCGGCATTGGTCCCTGAGGCATCTAGCAATTCACGCGCCGCCAGGAAGAGGTCCACCCCGCTGTCCACGGACAGCTCTTGAAATCGTCGTAGTGTCTTCGTGCTCATGGTGGTTCAGGAGTTCATTCCAAAGCGGCGTGCCAGACTTTCCGGGATGGCCTCATGCTGCACGTGCCCCGCCCGGATGTGCTGGCGCAGCGTTTCAGGCTGCCAGGAATAGATCACCGCCGCTGCGCAATCTTTCACAGCCTCCCGCAATGCTGGAGCCAGTGCCTTGGTAAAGCGCGGGACATAGATCAGCTTCGCGGAATCATCTCCCGCAGTGAGGAAATCGCCATTGGCATAAGGAGCGAGTGTCTCCAAATGAATCATCTGAAGTGCTGTCCACACCTGCTCGTGCTCGATGTCCAGCAAACGCCCCGGCGCGATGCGGCGGCAGCGGAGGTAGGCGAAGTCGCCGCCCAGTCCTGGAGCATTACCGTATCCTTGAATCACGTTCTGCACTCGTTTGGCACAAACATCCCGGCATAGATTTTTATCAGGCTGGTCTTCTCGTGCTTCCGTGTTCGATACCAGGATGAAGCGCCGCTGCCCGGCTTCGCCATCCTTTACATTCCATTCGAGAACCGCCTGCGCCGTCGTGCCAGAGCCAGCAAAGAAATCCAACACCAAGTCATCTTTACCCGATGCTTGACCGACGAGCGCGCGGATAAGTGATGGTGGCTTGGTATGGTTGAAGGCTTTTGTACCTAAAATGGCATTGATGGCATCTGTGCCTTCGCCTCCACGCTCGCTGCGCATCAGTTCCACCTCAGACTCAGTCTCATCATAGAGATAATCCACTTCTTCATTCTTGCCCGCGATCCAACTGCTCACAGGTGCGACTAATTTCTTCTTTCGATTGAGGTAATCCTTCCGTGACGGTCTGCCGGGCGCGATTGGCTTGCCGATCCAGAAATCCAGATCGGGCAAATCTTCTCTTAGCAGAGGCGTTTTCTTTTTGGGGAGAACCGGCCCTTTGCCAGCGCGGATAGCTGCCACCAAATCCTCTCGTGTGTCCCATTGCATAACGTCCTTGGGCTTGGTTGATGGGAAATAAATCTCCTTTTTGGTGATCAGCTCTTCAATGGTCTCTGACCGAAGAATTTGACCCGGCTTCACCCGTGCTTCAGTCGCATACCGCCACACCGCATTTGGATCGCAGGGATACCAGTAGCCCGTTAATGGATCCTGAATGGGATAGTATGTGTTTGGCCTCGTTACTAATGTTTCGCCTTTCGTAAGCGGTTGCGGCGTCCATGGGCCATCGGGATCACCATCATCCTTGTAATCGTCGAATGTCAGCAGCTTACCGTTAAACTGAAACTGCGGATTCCCATACACCAGCACATGCTCATGTACCTGGCTGAGGTTTCCACCCGCGTCATTCGCCGAGTCCTTTGTTCTCCAAACAAAAGTTCCGATTCGCCTGCCAGGCATTACTTTATCTAACAGCAGTTCCAGTTTGGCGCGGCTTTCGTCATTGATACAGACAAGCATGACGCCGTCTTCGCGCAGCAAATCACGAGCGATGATGAGACGCTGGTACAAAAACTCAATCCAGGTGGAGAAACGCCAAGAATCATTCGCGCCTGTAAACTTGTCGTTATAAACAAAATCTTTATTCCCGGTGTTGTAGGGAGGGTCAATGAGGATGCACTTCACCCGCCCAGCATGAGTCATGCGCAGATAGCGCAGGGCATCAAAGTTATCTCCTTCAATGATGAGATTCTGCCACCCTCCACTTTGGGTTTCTGGCGTGCTCAGTCCCTTATCAAGTTCCAAGGTGACGAAGTCGGCGTTGATCGCCTTGTCCCGGTCAATTTCATTCGCTTCCCAGACGAGGCCAAAGCGTGTGGCATCCCGTCGGTCTCGTGCTTCCAGCAAACGAGCCAGTTCATCCTTGGTCAGGTGGTCATACTTCGATGCCATGATCTCAGCTCATGCCCTCCAGGTTGAGGTTCCGGGCACTGGCGCTGACGTAGAACCCCATTCCAATGGGGTTCCGGGTGGAGCGCCCGCCAAACCTCACCCCATTGGAATGGGGTGGCACGTTCAAGCGGCCAAGCCACTCCCCATTGGAATGGGGAGCTACGTGTCTGCCAGCCTGCGCAGAAGTCTTGACACGAAACTCAGTTTTTAAATAATCGGCCTTCCAGCCATGAACATGCGATGTGCTCCGGTCAGAACTTCGGTTGACAACCGAAGCTACGCCAAACCGTGCTCCGTGCTCCGTGCTCCGTGCTCCG
>JBILPY010000117.1:0-9716 GCA_044373575.1 Prosthecobacter sp.
GGCACCATTTTAACCACCAAGCCTGACGATTTGGAAAGGCTGTGGAAGATCAATGTGCTCGGCATGTATCACCTCTCCCGCGCGGTGCTGCCGGGTATGATCGAGCGCGGCATTGGCTCCATCGTCAACATCGCCTCGATCGCCGGACTGATGGGCATGGAGGCACGCTTCGCTTACACGACCACCAAGCACGCCGTCGTCGGCATGACCCGCGCGATGGCCATGGACCATGGCACCACGGGCGTGCGCATCAATTGCATCTGCCCGGGCCGCGTTCGCACACCCTTTGTCGATGCCATGCTGCGACAGTATGAAAATCCCGAGGACTATCTCCGCCAGCTGGAGGCACCCCACGCCATGAAACGTATGGCCGCGCCCTCCGAGATCGCCTCCGCTGCGCTCTATCTCGCCAGCGACGCGGCATCCTTTGTCACCGGCAGCGCCATGGCCGTGGATGGCGGCTACACCACCGGAAAATAAAGCCCAACGCCTTTCACATCCTCACCCACAACCAACCATGCGCATCATCCGCCACCAAGCCTCGCACGGCACCATCCAGCACGCAGTCCTTCAGCCCGACGGCACCGCCCGCCGCATCGAGGGCGATCTCTTCGGCGACTTCCGCGTCACTGATGAGATCATCACGCCGGGCAAGCTCCTCGCCCCGCTGCAGCCCACCGCCATCTTTTGCATCGGCCTGAACTACCGCAAACATGCCGAGGAAAGCAACGCCGCCATCCCGCAGTATCCGGTGCTCTTCATGAAATCGCCGGGCGCAGTGCAAAACCCCGGCGATGACATCGTCTTGCCGCGTCATCTCGCCAGCGATGAAGTGGACTACGAATGCGAGCTGGCCGTCGTCATCGGCAAAGCCTGCAAAAACGTCTCCAAGGCGAACGCGCTCGATTACGTGCTCGGCTACACCTGCGCCAACGACGTGAGCGCCCGCGACTGGCAGATCAAACGCGGTGGCAGCCAGTGGTGCCGCGGCAAGACCTTCGACACCTTCGCGCCGCTCGGGCCCTGCCTGGTGCTGAAGGACGAGATCCCCGATCCAAACACATTGCGCATCCAAACCATCCTCAACGGCAAAACCATGCAGGACTGGAACACCAACGACATGATCTTCGACGTGCCCACGCTCATCGAGTTCCTCAGCGGCAGCACCACGCTGCTGCCAGGCACTGTCATTCTCACTGGCACGCCTCAAGGCGTCGGTGCTGCGATGAAGCCCCCTGTCTTCCTCCAACCCGGAGACACCGTGACCATCGACATCGAGAAGATTGGTGCGCTTACCAATCCCGTCGTGGCCGAGTCGAACGCATAGTTCCGAGAGCCATCACTCCAACCAACCACCACTCAATGACCTCCTCTTCCGCCATCGATCCCATCGCTCTTCGCCGCAAGGTCGCGTGGCGTGTGCTGCCTTTGGTCATCCTGCTCTACATCATCTCCTACCTCGACCGTGCGAACGTGGCCTTTGCCAAGCTGCGCATGGGCGAGGCACTGGGGTTTTCGGAGGACGTGTTCGGCTTCGGCATTGGCGTGTTCTTCATCGGTTATCTGTTCCTGGAGATTCCTGGTGCGCTGCTGGTGGAGCGATGGAGTGCGCGGAAATGGTTCGCGCGCATTCTGATTACTTGGGGCTTCATTTCGGCGGCGATGGCCTTCGTGAAAACGCCGTCGCAGTTCTACTGGGCGCGCTTCTTTCTCGGCGTGGCGGAGGCTGGATTTTTTCCCGGCATCATCGTGTATTTCACACACTGGTTTGCGCAGAATGATCGCTCCCGAGCGCTGTCAGGGCTGCTCGTGGCCGTGCCGTTCAGTCTCGCGCTCGGTGCGCCGGTTTCGTCGATGCTGCTGGATGTGAAGTGGTTCGGACTCGATGGCTGGCAGTGGCTTTTCATCGTGGAGGGGCTGCCTGCGGTGGTGCTGGGCTTTGTCGTTCTTGCCTTTCTCACAGATCGACCTCGAAATGCAACGTGGCTCACTCAAGCCGAGCGCGATCATCTCGAAGGCGTGCTCGCTGCTGAAGCAGCGGCAAAGGAAGCCACGGGCAAAATCTCCGTCTGGCAGGCGCTGCGTTTGCCCGCCGTGTGGCTGCTGGTAATCGGCGTGCTGGTGGGCAACAGCGGAGGCTACGCGCTCAGTTTCTGGCTGCCGACGACGGTTAAGAATCTCTCCGGTGGTTCCGATCAAATGACGCTGCTTTACAGCGGCATCTACTACAGTTGCGGCATCCTCAGCGTGCTCATCTCGGGTCAGACCGCCGACAGAACGGGAGATCGCAAATGGCACGCGGCGGGCGGCATGGTCGCCACCGGCATCTTCCTCCTGTGCAGCACGATTCCAGGGCAATCTTTCGGCACGCAGATGATCTGGCTCTGCCTCACGGCGTTCGGCGCGTTCTTCTGGATCGCACCGTTTTGGACGCTGCCATCGCTCACGCTCACCGCTTCCGCCGCCGCTGTCGCCACCGGTTTGATCAACATGGGGGCCAACCTTGCCGGCTACGCAGGCAACCACGTCACCGGCTGGCTGCGCACGCACGGCTACGGCGAAATGCAGTGCCTCCACTTCCTCGCCGCCTGCTTCATCGTCGGCGGCATCATCATCAGCTTTCTGCGTCTCAAACCTAAATCAGCATGAGTTCCATCACGAACCAATCATCCCCCCTTCAACTTTACCGCACCATGCTCACGATCCGCATGGTGGAAGAACGCCTGGCAAAATCGCATCAGCGCGGGCTCATCCCCGGAGCCTGCCACACCTATGTCGGCGAGGAAGCCATCGCCACGGGTGTGTGCGCGCATTTGCAAGAAGCGGACGCCGTCTTCAGCACGCATCGCGGTCATGGACATGCGCTCGCCAAAGGCATGGAACCGCGCCAACTCATAGCGGAACTCTATGGTCGCGAGACAGGATGCTCGCGCGGTCGTGGCGGCTCCATGCATCTGTTTGCGCCGGAGATCGGGATGATGGGCACCAGCGGCATCGTTGGTCCTTGCATCCTGCAAGCGACCGGCGCGGGCTACAGTTCATTAATCATGAATACCGGCAATGTCGGGGTCGCCTTCTTCGGCGATGGGGCGGCGAACAACGGCGCGTTTCACGAAGGCCTGAACATGGCGACCATCTGGAAGCTGCCGGTGTTGTTCGTGTGCGAGAACAACCAGTTCGCCACCGAGGTTCCGTTTTCCAGCGTTGCGGGCAATCCTAGCGTAGCAGCGCGTGGAGCAGCTTATGGCATCGCAAGCTTTGAAGTGGATGGCAACGATGTGCTCGCCGTTGAAGCCGCTGCCGGCGAGGCCGTGAAGCGTGCTCGCAACGGCGAAGGCCCCACACTCATCGAATGCAAAACCTACCGCACCCGCGCGCACGCCGAAGGTATGGGCGACTTCACTTACCGCACGCGTGAAGACGTGGAGCAGTGGAAAACACGTTGCCCGATTGCTCGACTGAAGAAGCATTTGCTCGATCAAAAAATCGCCAGCGATGCTGAACTGAGCGCCATCGAGCAGGAAGTCGCCACGCTCACGGAATCAGCGCATGAGTTTGCCGAAAAGAGCGCCTACCCAACGGCCGAGAGTGCCACCACTCACGTCTATGCCGAACCACGCAGCGGACCTCTGCGTGATGTGCCTGCATCAAACGCCAGCACTCGCGAGTTGACCTTTATGAAGGCGACGCTCGAAGCTCTGACCGAGGAGATGGCTCACAATCCGAAGATCTTCGTCATGGGCGAAGGCATTGGTGTGCGCGGCGGAAACTTCGCCACCACGAGCGGCTTGTTTGAAGTGCACGGCCCCGAACGATTGCGTGATACGCCCATTTGCGAGCGTGGCTTTGTAGGACTCGCGGGTGGCGCAGCGATGACCGGCACGCGACCCGTGGTGGACTTCATGTTCGCCGACTTCGTGCTCGATTCCGTTGGCGAGATCATCAATCAAATCGCCAAGATGCAATACATGAGCAGCGGACGCTTGAAGATGCCCGTGCTGATGCGCGGTTGCATTGGCATTGGGCACAACGCTGCCACCCATCACAGCGGCAGCTACTACTCGATGTATGCGCATTTCCCTGGCCTGCGCGTCGTTGTGCCTTCGTCACCGCGCGATGCGAAAGGCCTGCTCAAAACCGCGCTTACTTGCGATGATCCCGTCCTCTTCCTCGAACATCGCGAACTGATGACCGTGAAAGGCCCCGTGCCCGAAGAAGAATACTTCATCGACTTCGGTAAAGCCGCCATCGTGCGCGAAGGCAGCGATGTCACCGTCGTCGCGCTTGCTCTGATGGTGCACAAGACACTCGCCGCGTGTGAGACACTCGCGAAGGAAGGCATCTCCGTTGAACTCATCGACCCACGCACCGTCGCACCGCTCGATGTGGACACCATCATTCAATCGGTGGCCAAGACCGGCCGCATTTTGATCGTGGACGAAGACTTCGCGCACTGCGGCATCAGCGCCGAGATCGCCGCGCAACTCGCCGACCGAGGTTTCGACGACCTCGATGCGCCCATCCGCCGACTCAACGGCAAACCCTCGCCCACGCCCTACAGTCCCACACTTGAAGCAGCGGTGGTGCCGAATGTCGAAGCCATTGCCCAAGCAATTCGCGAACTTTGCGCTGAATAGACAACGCCATGCCCATTAACATCACATTACCCCGTCTCGGCTGGTCCATGGAGGAAGGCAAGTTCCTCACCTGGCTGAAGAAAGATGGCGACTTCATCAAAGAAGGTGATCCCATCTTTACCCTCGAAAGCGACAAAGCCGCGCAAGAAGTCGAAGCCATCGACAGCGGCATTTTGCGCATCCCGCTCGATGGCCCCAAGCCGGGCGACACCATCAAAGTCGGGCACGTGCTCGGCTACTTGCTCGCCGAAGGCGAGAGCGCACCTGTATCGAGCGCACAGGTTTCCAATCAACCTGAAGAGAAAGCAAAAGACTCGGGGCCAAAGAACCTCATTCATTCTCCTGCCCCCACTGATACGCTTCGCTCCCCTTCGGGCAGCCTTCGGCTGTCTGTCTCGCTTCACTCGGCTCTCCTGCCTACAAAGACCGGCACTGAGACACCCGCCAGTCCCCGCGCCCGCCGTGCCGCCAAAGAGCATCGCGTTGACCTCGCGACCCTCGCACCCACCGGCAAAGGCGGCCGCATCCGCGAGTGCGACGTCCTCGCCGCCGCCACTTCTACCTCGACCTCCGGCATGAAACAGGTGCCGCTCACGCCCATGCGGCGCACCATCGCCGCACGGCTCATGCACAGCCGCCAGACTACCGTGCCCGTCACGATCACCGCTCGCTGCGATGCCACCGCGCTGCTCGCCTTTCGCCAGCAGCTCAAATCCCTCTCTTCGACACTCCAGCACGCGATCCCCACCATCAACGACAGCCTTGTCAAACTCACCGCCGCCGCCTTGCGACTGCATCCCATGCTCGCCGCCACTTGGGCGGAGGATCATCTCCTGCTCCCTGAAAGCATCCATCTCGGCATCGCTGTGGACACCGAGGCAGGCCTGCTCGTCCCCGTCATCCGCGACGTAGGCACCTCTACGCTCACCCAGATCGCCGTGCAATCGCAGAAGCTCATCGCCTCCGCCCGCTCCGGTCAACTCGCCGCCGCAGACATGCAGGGCGCTTGCTTCACGCTCAGCAATCTCGGCAGCCTCGGCGTCGAAGCCTTCACCCCGGTTATCAATCCCCCGGAGTCCGCCATCCTCGGCATCGGTGCCATCGTGCGCGAGGCCGTGCCGCTCGATGACGGCACCTTCACCGCGCGTGATCGACTCACGCTCAGCCTCACCTTTGATCATCGCGTCAACGACGGTGCCGCCGCCGCGCGCTTTCTACAAACCCTCCGCCACCTGATCGAACATCCTCTCCTCGGGCTCGTATAAACCTATCCTCACTCATGAAAGTTCAACTCAAAGACCAAGTCGCCCTCGTCACCGGAGCCGCCGGAGCCATCGGCCAAGCCATCTGTGCGTCACTCGCCGCCAACGGTGCCAAAGTCGTCTATGCCGACATCAACCTCGAAGGTGCCCGCCAGCTCGCGGCTGCCACGCCTGGAGCCATGGCACTCCACATGGATGTCACCGATGAAAAACAGATCGAGTCCGCCATCAGCGAGATCATCGCCGCGCACGGTCGCCTCGACATCCTCGTCAACAACGCCGGCATCAACACCATGGCCCACCGCGTGAACATCGACTCCTTTCCCGCCGAGGAATGGGACCGCATCCTCCGCGTGGACCTCACCGGCCTCTTCCTCGTCAGCAAGTCCGCCTCGCGCCACATGCTCCAGCGCAAATCCGGCCGCATCATCAATATCTCCTCCGTCATGGGCCTTGTGCCCGCACGTCTCCAATGCGCCTACACCGCCGCCAAGGCCGGAGTCGTCAATCTCACCCGCACCATGGCCATCGAACTCGGCTCGCAAGGCATCCTTACCAACTGCATCGCCCCCGGCTCCATCCTCAGTGAAGGCACCAAGCAGCTCTTCTACGGCGAGAACGGCCAGTTCAACGACCGCGTCCAGGCCATGCTCGCCCACGTCCCCCTCGGCCGCCCCGGCCAACCCGAGGAAATCGCCCACGCCGTCCTCTTCCTCGCCGCCCCCGAAAGCTCCTACCTCAACGGCGCTATCATCCCCGTCGATGGCGGCTGGCTCGCCGGCTACAGCCGCGATTTTTGATTCAGCTTTGGTGAGGACTGAAAAGGAGCGGCTCTGTCGCTCCTTTTTGTATTCGTTCGCAGAGGCAAACCCCACGAAAGAACTCGAAAACCATTCGCGTTTGTCACTGGTATGACCTCCTACCACAAACCTCTTCCATGAATCAAATTGACCTCCAAAACCGCATCGCCATCGTTACGGGCAGCGCTCGGGGCATTGGCCGCGCCATTGCCGAACGCCTCCTAGCCTCGGGGGCGCGTGTCTCGCTTTGGGATGTGGATGCAGCGGCGCTCGCGCAGGCTTCGTCCGAGATGGGCACGCCGGACACCGTGCACACTGCGACTGTCGATCTCGCAGACCTCGCTTCCGTCCAGGCCGCCACCGCTGCCACTGTGGCCGCGTTTGGAAAGATCGACATCCTTGTGAACAACGCAGGCATCACCGGTGGCAATGCGAAGACGTGGGAACTCGATCCAGCCGACTGGCGGCGAGTGATGGAGATCAATCTCAATGGACCCTTCTACTGCTGTCACAGCGTGGTGCCGCATCTCATCACCAACGGCTACGGACGCATCGTGAACATCGCCTCCATCGCTGGCAAGGAAGGCAATCCCAATGCCGCCCACTACAGCGCTTCCAAGGCTGCGGTCATCGCATTGACCAAGTCTCTCGGCAAGGAACTCGCCACGGCGAACATCACTGTCAACGCCATCACGCCTGCCGTCATTGCCACCGATATCCTCCAGCAGATGCAGCAGTCGCACATCGACTACATGCTCTCGAAGATCCCGATGGGACGGTTTGGCAAAAAGGAAGAGGCCGCCGCGCTCGTGGCCTGGCTTTGCTCAGAAGACTGCTCCTTCACCACCGCCGCGGTCGTCGATCTCTCCGGCGGCCGCGCGACTTACTAAACTCCATCACACACCTCTCCATGAACATCACTGCACTCGAACGTCCTGCATCCCTCGTCGAACGTGTCTGTCAGCAACTCGCCGAACTCATTCGAGGCGGTAGCGCTGAGGAAGAGCGATGGCTGCCCGGCGAACGCTCGCTGGCAGAGAAGCTCGGCGTCAGCCGCACCGTGGTGCGCGAAGCCACCAAGCGTCTTGAACAGCAAGGTATGCTGGAGATTCAACACGGCACGGGCATCAAGATCGTGGACCGCCTTCATCGCCCTTTGAATGACTCGCTCTCGCTGCTCATTCCTGATATGGCGGACCGTCTTCAGCAACTCAATGAGACACGGCTTTCCATCGAACCGGATGCCGCCGCTTATGCCGCGAAACGAGCCACCAAGGAGCAACTCAAGACGATGCGGCGCATCCAGAAGCAACTCGAAAACGCCGCCGAAGGCCCTGCCGCCATTGAGGCCGACATCGCAGCGCATCACGCCATCGCCGATGCCAGCGGCAACCTCATTTACCGTCTCATCCTCGATTCCCTCGCTGATCTCGGGGTCTCCAGCCGCCTGCGCACGATTGGCCGCATCGGCAAGCGAGCCGCCATCGAGCAACACGAAGCCATCCTCGTCGCCATCGAGAATCGCGACCCCGAAGCCGCCCGCGCCGCCATGCGCAGCCACATCCATGCTGCTGGTGAGGATATGGATCTTCCCGCACTCAAAACCAGAAAGGCGAAATGAGATATGAAGCCCATCTTTCTGTCATCCATCTTTTTGTCATTACTCTGCGTCACCAACCACGCAGCCGACACCGCATTCTTCGACTCCAAAGTCCTGCCCATCCTCCAGCAGCGTTGCTTTGAGTGCCACTCGCACGGAACGAAGATCAAAGGCGGCCTCGCTTTGGATTCACGCTCTGGCTGGGCGGAGGGTGGAGACAACGGTCCCGCCATCAAGCCAGGCCAATTAGAGGAAAGTCTGGTCATCGAAGCGGTCCGCTATGTGGATTCGGAGTTCGAAATGCCTCCAAAGGCCAAGCTTCCTGCCAGCGAGATCGCCATTCTCGAAGAATGGGTGAAGCTCGGTGCGCATGACCCGCGAACCGCTGGGGCCGGAAAACAAAAGAAAGGCATCGACCTCGCCGAAGGCCGGAAGTTTTGGGCTTTTCAACCCGTGAGCAATCCCAAGCCGCCGCTGGTGAAAGATACCGCATGGCCGCTTGATCCGTTGGATCATTTTATTCTCAAGCCTCTCGAAGCCAAGGGCATCAAGCCCATGGGTTATGCCGATCGCTACACTTGGCTTCGTCGCGTGAGCCTAGATCTCACAGGACTGCCGCCGACAGCGAATGACATCGAATCCTTTTCAAAAGACGCGTCATCCGATGCGTATGCGAACGCTGTCGATCGTTTGTTAAACTCCAAAGCCTACGGCGAGCGTTGGGCGCGGCATTGGCTCGATCTCACCGGCTATGCCGACATGATGGGCACTTCGAACGCCGTGTTCGCCGAGCACGCTTGGCGCTATCGCGATTACCTCATCAACGCCTTCAACGCCGACAAGCCCTTCGATGAGTTCGTGCGAGAACAGATCGCGGGTGACTTGATGCCGTCAAAATCTGTCGAAGATCGCGCCGAGAACATCACCGCCACGGGCTTCCTCATGGTGGGCGACATCGAGATCGTGAACCCGGACAAGGCGAAGATGGAGACCGATCACATCGATTCCCAGATGATCAAAATCGGCCAGACTTTCATGGGCATGACGCTTGGCTGCGTGCGCTGCCATGATCACAAGTTCGACCCCATCGGAGTCGATGACTACTACGGCATCGCGGGCATGCTGCGCAGCTCACCCTCCTCGCACAAAATGCCAAATATGGGCGTGTGGAGCACCATCAACAGCACCGCATTGCCTGAGACTCCGGCTCAGCTTGCTGCGCGCAAAAAGCTCGAAGCCAAGAACGAACAACGCGTCGCGAGCCTGAAGGTCGAGCAAAAGAAGCTCACCGACGAGAAAGCCACTGTCGCCAAACAACTCGCCGCTCTCGGCAAACCCACTGTGCCATCACCTCAAGTCGCCGCCGCTACGGACAATGCACAACGCGACATTAAGACCAATGCTGACACCAAGCCAG
>JBILPY010000657.1:0-2989 GCA_044373575.1 Prosthecobacter sp.
CACACGTCAGAAAATATGCTCTGATCGGCATCGGTTCCATGGTCCTGCTCATGGTCGGCATATTCCTAATGAGTGGTGAGTCGAAGAAGAACGGAGATAACGAAATTGCCAAGGCTCCGTCATCGAGTGCTTCCAGTGGTCCAGAAAAAATCATCTTCCTACTCCCCAACGACCGTCAGTATCCGCCGCAGGACGATGATCTTGTCCTGCATCTAGTTTCCAATATCGGTCAGGCAAAAAACACCAAGGATGCCGCCGGGCGCCCGAATTCTGCCAACAACAACGACCCCGTCTTTGAGTGGCATGACTTGGCCAAACGCGGCGAGAGTAACATCATGCGGGCCTTTCAAAACTCCGCCACCTACGCCCCACTGCGGCAGAATTGGAATCACATGAATGTGAAGAGCGGCCGCGTGGCCTTCGATTTCCGCCCTCGCAACAACAATCCCTCAGCCCTCCTCCTGACTGATCCGGGTAAAGGATCAGCCCAGTTTCCCTTCGGTTCAGCTGCGGTCAAAGGCCCTCGCGGACTCACTTTCAACATCGTCTTCCAGGCCGAGGCCTCCGGCCTGCCGACACGGGTCATGACCCTGCTCAACGCCAATGGCAGCAGCGTCTCGCTCTCGGTGACCAAGGACAAGCATCTCCTTGCTGAATTCATCAATGACAGCGGATCACGCAGCAGCATCACCAGCAAGGATGTCGATGGCACCAAGCCCATGACTGCCGCTTTAACTTGGAATGCCGACTCGGGTGAAACGGCGATGCGGGCGCGAGATGGCTCAGACAAAGGCTTCAATGCCAAAGGTGCCAGCCTTCCGGCGCCTGGACAGCCACTGACTAAGTTGCAACTCGGGCGCGTCACCGACGCGAAGTCCGTTATGGTGGAAAAAGCCAATCAATTCACCGGCTGGCTCGCAGAAGTGGAGATGTATGCATCCGTTCTTCGCCCGGACCAAATACAGCTCCTGGAAGGTCCAAACATCAAAAGCTACTACTTCAATACGATTCCTGCGCTCACTCAGCGCCTGAAGACCAAGCTTCCGCAGATCGAGCCGCGCTCTGCTTGGAAATACAAACCCAGTCAGAATGAGGGTGAAGTGAAAAACGTCGCTGATGGCAACGTTACGAATCGCTGGAGCACCAAGGCCCGCCAATCCCCCGGCCAGTGGTTTCAGGTCGAATTGCCCACCGAAGAAAATGTCGCCGGACTCGCGCTCGATTGTCAGGGCGCTGCAGGCGACTATCCCCGCAAATACCATGTCGAGCTTTCCAGCGATGGCAGCAGTTGGGCTAAAGTGAACGAAGGTGAAGGCAAAGGGCCACTCATCGAGATCGTTTTCAGTGCTCCGCAGCGCGCCCGCTTCGTGCGCATCACTCAGGACAGCACGACCAGCACGAATGACTGGGCCATTTGCGAACTGGTGCTGTTCAAGAAGTAGCCTCGCGAACTGAATACGTGTCCGCCTGCTTGCCAACCGTGAGGCATCGCGCATCGTATTCACACGCATGGACACTTTTCGTCGCCTCATCTTCGCCCTCGCCATTTTTGTGCTCGCCTCAGCGGCTTTCTCCCTCTGGCGTGGCCAGCAGCCCGGCTATGGGCTGCTGAATTTCCTGCGTGGTGAAAAACCAGGTCGTGAGCAGTTCAGTGCTCCCGAGACTCCGAAACTCAATCTCGATGACGTAAAAATCCTCTCGGCCATGAATGATGAGTTTTCCAAGCTCAGCGCCGCCGTGCTGCCAAGCGTTGTCAGTGTCACCACCCGCACCCTTCGACGCGGTCAGACCGCCTGGCATCCCTACTTTGGTCTCGTCGCTGGCAGGCCGCAGGTCGTGCCTGGACTCGGGTCGGGGGCTATCATTTCCAAAGAGGGGCATGTCATCACCAACTACCACGTCATTGCCGATGTCAGCGAAGTTATGATCACCACCAACGACAACAAAAAATTCCCCGCCCGCATCCTAGGTGCCAGCCGCGAGCGAGACATTGCTTTGCTCAAAATCGACGGCACTAAAAACGACTTCCCTGCGCTTACCTTTGCCAATAGCGACGCAGCCAAAGTCGGCCAGATCGTCTTCGCCGTCGGCAATCCTTTCGGCCTCAGCGGTACCGTTACACAGGGCATCATCAGCGCCCGCGACCGTCACCTCAGTGACAGCCAGCTCAACTATCTGCAAACGGACACTGTCATCAATCCCGGCAACTCCGGCGGTCCGCTCGTGAACATCCGGGGCGAGATGCTCGGCATCAACGTCGCCATCTATCGTGGTGATGAAAACGTCCGCGCTTGGCAGGGTATTGGTCTGGCCGTTCCTTCCAATGACGCGAAGTCCGTCATCGACGCCATCCTATCCGAGTCTAAAGGTGGCAGTTCTGGTTATCTCGGGCTCGAACTCAGTTCCGAATCCGTCGCCATCGATGCCAGCCTCGGCACCTCCACCACCGGGGCTTATATCACGGATCTCGATGCCAACTCGCCCGGCGCTCTCGCCGGTCTCGTGCCCGGAGATGTCGTCACCGCCTTGAATGAAAAGCCTTTCCGCAACCCGCGTGAACTCCTCAGTCAGATCCGTCTGCTCGCGCCAGGCACCAAGGCCACGCTCACCGTGTGGCGTCAGGGTAAACTCGTCATCGTGCCCGTGACCATCGGCCAGAGACCAGATATGTAGTAGCGGGAACAGTCGCCTTTCTAGCCCTGGAACTTCCCGCCCTGAGCCATGAAGGCTCGGGGGTTCTCCCAGGCCACACGTTGGATCATCTCCGGTGACCATCCGCGCTGGCGCATAGCCTGCATCGTCTTCGGCACCGCCAGTGGATCACTCACTCCCCAGTCACAGGCGCTGTTCATCCAGATATGCTCCGCACGCCGATGCTCCAGCATGTCGATCGCCCGATGCGGCGTGCATTTGCTCTCCGGGTAAAGCGTAATCCCCGCCCAGAAACCCTGGTCCAGCACATGATCGATCGTGTGCTCCTCCACATGGT
>JBILPY010000656.1:0-2989 GCA_044373575.1 Prosthecobacter sp.
AGCCGGCAACCGCTGTGAACTCGACAACAACGAAGGAGGTGCCCATGGCTACCTCATGCGTGACAAGGCGCTGTTCGACGATACGATGAAGAAGACAGACGCGTTTCTGAAATCGCTGGGCTTGCTTACGGCTTCGTGAAGCGCACGCGATAGTTTCCGCCTTGGAGTTCCTGACGGCGATAGTCGCAGTCGTAATGCAGGAAAAGCCTGACCCGACCGCTGGCTTCCTGCGGGATCAGGATGCGGTGAATGCCTTCAGCATCGAGCCACTCGATAAGGTCGGGTTGGCCGTTCTGACCTCGTGTGACTCTGCCACGAAGACCGTCAGGAAGAGTGGCTTCAATGCCCAGGACTTCCATTTCGAAGCTGTTGCGAATGATGAAGGCGGGTGGTCGCTGGCCCTTACGGTGCAGAATGGGTCTTTGACCGAAGCCGAACTTGTCGCCACGCAGGTTGCCGGTGAGTTCCAGGCTGACCATGTGGGCAACGAGCAGCTTGCGGCGCGAGTCACGGGCGAGTGGTGGCTGGCGGGAGTCAATCCAGCGGTCAATCGCTGCCTGCCTGAGGGCAAAGGCGGACTGGTGGCGCAGAAGCTCGGGGTAAACTCGCAGTGCTTCCTGCTCATATTTGGCCCGGTCAGCCGGAGTGTCCGTGAAGCTGTCATTCACGTTACGCAGTGTGGGATCTCGGTAATGCTCGAAAAAGCGTCGCGTTTCCATGACGCGGTTGTACACCGCTGCTGCTGGTGCACCTTGATTCACCACCGTGCCATCCTCGGCTCTCTGAGCATTGCTTGCCTGGCTCATGTGTCCGATGCTTTCCCGTTCTTCCTGCGCTGGCAGTGCGGTCTTTTGACCACGGTCAAAGGCGCGCTGCCGGGCAGCTTCCCGCTCTCCGGCTGCCTTGTCGAAGCGTGAATGCTGGTCTGATGAGGCTGAGGCTGCCTGCACACGAGTTTCGGCTCGTGCCTTCGCCATCTCGCGCTCACGCGCTGCTTTTTCGAAGGGATTGATACTCTGCGCGCCTGCCGTTTGCATGGCAAGAAAACCGAGTAAGGGCAGCGTGTAACAGTGGGCGCTGGGAGGCATCAAGTGGATGGTCATACTTTGTAGCATGATGTATGAATGGACCGCAAGACTCGATTCAGCGTCTGCACTTTTGATCCTTGCGGGCCGCTTTCGCTTTCGCTAGAACGATGGTCATGCGCTCCACCACGCTCACTCTCGCCGTCTCACTCCTCGCTCTCGTCACTTATGCGGCAGAGCCACTGAAAGTCCTGATCATTGACGGACAAAACAACCACAAGTGGGACATCACCACGCCGGTGCTCAAAGATGCGCTTGAGGGCAGTGGAGCATTTCGTGTCGAAGTCAGCACGACTCCACCCAAGGGAGCTCCCGCAGGAGCTTGGAATGGATGGCACCCGAAGTTCAGTGATTTCTCCGCCGTGGTCAGCAACTACAATGGAGAGCCCTGGCCCGAGGCCGCCCGCTCGGAATTTGATGCCTACGTGAAGGCTGGCGGCGGCTTTGTCTCAGTCCATGCCGCGAACAATTCTTTCCCCGAGTGGAAGGAATACAATCAGATGATCGGTGTCGGAGGCTGGGGTGGACGCAATGAAGGCTCCGGCCCATGGCTGTATGTGAAGAACGGAAAACTCTTCCGTGACACCAGCAAGGGCAATGGCGGCGCGCATGGCCCGCAGCATGAATTCATCGTCGAGATCCAGAACGCCGACCACCCGATCACTCGTGGCCTGCCAAAGCGCTGGCTGCATTGCAAAGACGAGCTTTACAGCCGCCTGCGCGGTCCATCCGAGAACATCGAGATCCTCTCCACCGCCAAGTCCGACCTGACTTCCGAGCAGGAGCCGAATCTCATGGTCATCAACTACGGCAAGGGGCGTGTCTTCCACACCACCCTCGGCCATGCCGATTACTCGATGCTGGATCGCGGCTTTTATGAGATCATGCAGCGTGGCACCGAGTGGGTGGCCACGGGTGATGTGAAGGTGACTGCGGACGTCCCCGCCGACTTCCCCACGGAGGGGAAAACGTCCGTCATTTCGCTCGAAGGTTATCCGAAGCAGCAGCCTCCTGCACCCAAGCCTGCAAAGTGAGGTAAAAAACAAGTTGCTCCGATGTCGATGGCGAGTAAGATATCTGCCCTCACACAAGCCGCGCGGTTAGCTCAGTGGTAGAGCATTACCTTGACATGGTAGGGGTCACAGGTTCGAACCCTGTACCGCGCACCATCCTTCATTATTTAAGAAGGATGGATTTCCAGAAAGCAGAGAGCTGCTTTTCAGATTGGCAGATGACCTGCGGGCGGCATGATGCGTGCCCATGCTTTCCCAGGCTCCGTATTTCCTCGCCCTCCGCTACCTGAAGCCGCGCCGATCCTTCGTCTCGGTCATCACGATGGTGTCCATTCTTGGTGTGGCCGTCGGTGTTCTGATGATGATCGTCGTGCGTGCGGTGATGGTCGGATTCGAGGCGGACTTCCGCGAGTCGCTGATGGGCTCCAAGCCCCACGTCCTCTTGCGTCAGGATGCGGGGCAGTCTCCCGGCGGGCCTGACTGGCCGGGCGTGCTGCCTCTGGCAAAACAACAGCCTGGAGTGCTGACGGCCACGCCCTTCGCTGGTGGCATGTTGTATGTGGCGAATGGAGAGCTGCAAACCAGGGCACAAGTCTTCGGCATCCCGCCAACGGAGGCACCCAGTCATCTGCGCAAACTGAAGCCACAACTTTTAGTAGGCTCACTCGATCTCCCAGATGGCACCATCGTTCTGACTGATCAGCATTTGAATGACCTCGGACTCAATCTCGGAGATGAAGTCAGCGTCTATGCTGGGCCAAACGTCAATGAAGCCGTGCGCCGCTACACGGATGCGAATGAAGAAGACGACGATGCGAAGCGTCGGGCTCTTCAAGATCAGATCAGACTTCATCCGCAGAAGTTGCGTATCTCTGGAGTGCTGCGTGCTGA
>JBILPY010000658.1:0-2985 GCA_044373575.1 Prosthecobacter sp.
CAGCAGTCGTCCGGCGGCACCGCCGTCGCAGACGCGGTGGTCGAAGCTGAGGGTGATCTCGGCTTCCGTCACAGGGATGAACTGATTCACCTCTTCGCTCCAACGCGGGACTTTGCTGCCTGCGCCGAGACCGAGGATAAGGTTTTGCTCGGGCAATGGGATTGGCGTGGCCCAGACGATGCCGAAGGTGCCGAAGTTTGTCACCGTGGCGATGCCAGGACGGTTCATGTCGTTGGGCAGGCGGCGGGCGCGGGCTTGCTCGACGAGCTTGTTGTAAGTGGGCACCAGTTTGACCAACGGCGTCTTGTCCACTTCGCGCAGCACGGGCACAAACACGCCGTCGTCCACTTCCACAGCGAAGCCGATGTCGATGGCGCGCGGATGGACGATGCGATTGCCGATGAGCCGACCGGCCACGGCGGTGTTTTCCGCCAGGGCCAAAGCCAGTGCGCGGATGGCGTAAAGCGCGGGGCCGGGTTTCGGATCAGTCCGGCGGCGATGCGCGAGCATGGCGTCCAGCATGATCGGGCTGCCCACCGTGGCCAGCGGGCGAGTCCAGCTTCGGCGCATGGAGTCGGCCACGGCGATGCGCATGGGCGAGGCAGGCGTGAGCTTGTGCTGCTCCAGACTGCGGAGGAAGTTTTCGAAATCCTCGACGGTGACACGACCGCCAGCACCTGTTCCTGGCACCCCGGCGAGGTCGGAGGCATTCAGGCCGAGCTCGTGCATCCGGGCGCGCATTCGCGGAGAGATGTAGCTCGCACCCGTGGCTCCCGCAGGCACCGGTAGTCCACCGACCACGGGTTCGACCTTCGGCTGGTAGCTAGAGATATTATCTTCATCGCTAAACTGGAAATGCAGTGAGTCCGAGTTTGGCATCGAGACCGGTGCCTTGGAGTTGGAGGTCTGGGGCGACTCCTGATTGAAGCCCAACGCTTGCGCGTCCTCCTCGGTGACCTGGAAGGTGGCGAGCTGGCTGCCCACGGCATAGCTGGTCTGCACCTGAGCCATCACCTGCTCCACCTTGCCAGCACAGGGGCTGCCGACCGTCATGGTGGCCTTATTTGTCTCCACCTCGAAGATGTCCGCCCCGGCTTCGATCTGCGCCCCTGGCTCCACGAGGATTTTGATAAGCGTCGCCTCGGCGATGGATTCGCCGAGCTGGGGCATGAGGATCGGGATCGTGGGCATCTTTGAAAAATGGAAGGGCGCTGAGGCTCCATGTGTGCCGGTTCCATGGCGGAGAGTCAAGACACCTGACGATAGCCTGCAAAAACTTTGACACCCCGAACTGCCCGCGCGTAATCCTCTGCCCCGCCTACCCCGTACATGCGCACGCCGCCCTCACAGCTCCCGGAGAAAGAGTTCCGCTCCTATGCCCCGGGCTATTGGAAAGATAAAAACGTCTCTCCCGCCGACTGGAACAGCGCCTCCTGGCAGCTCCGCAACCGCGTCACTACGCTTGCCCAACTGGAGGAGCACCTCACCCTCTCCGAGGAAGAACGTGCCGGCGTACTCCTCAGCGGCAATAAGCTGGCCATGGCCATCACGCCGCATTATTTCAATCTCATGGACGCCGAGGACCCAGAGTGCCCCATCCGGCGGCAGGTCGTCCCGCGCATCGAGGAAACCTGGGAGGACCCCGATGAGATGGCCGACCCTTGCGGTGAGGATAGCCACATGCCCGTGCCTGGCCTCGTGCATCGCTATCCCGACCGCGTTCTCTTTCTCGTCACTGACCGATGCGCCAGCTACTGCCGCTATTGCACCCGCAGCCGCGTCGTCTCCGGCGTGGGCGAACAGGAACTCCACACCGACTACGAAGCCACCTTCCGTTACTTGGAGCGGCACGATGAAGTCCGCGACGTGCTTCTCAGCGGCGGTGATCCCCTGCTCTTCAGTGACTCGAAGCTCGAAGCCATCCTCAAGCGCCTCCGCGCCATCCCGCACATCGAGTTTGTGCGCATTGGCAGCCGCGTCCCCATTTTCCTGCCACAGCGCATCACCCCCGAGCTATGCCAGATGCTGGCAAAGTATCATCCTTTGTGGCTCAGCATCCACACCAACCATCCGAGGGAGCTCACCACCGAGGTCAAAGCCGGGCTCGAACGCCTCGCGAACCACGGCGTGCCGTTGGGAAATCAAAGCGTGCTCCTGCGCGGTGTGAATGATGACCCGGAAGTCATGAAGAGCCTCGTGCAAAAGCTCCTCATGTGCCGCGTGCGGCCCTATTACCTGTATCAGTGCGACCTCATCCAGGGCTCCAGCCATCTGCGCGCCAGTGTCAGCACCGGCGTCGAGATCATCGAATCCCTGCGCGGCCACACGACGGGTTACGGCGTGCCCCAGTTCGTCATCGATGCCCCAGGCGGAGGTGGCAAGGTCCCCGTGAATCCCGACTACGTCCTCCTCCGCGATGAGCAGCGCACCCTCATCCGCAACTTCGAAGGCCGTACCTTCGAGTACCCCGAGCCCGCCATGGTGCGGGTGAGGTGAGATCCTGCCGTAGCACGGGTTTTCTAACCCGTGGGGCTTGGCCACCTTCAGGAGCCGACAGACTGAAAACCTTTACCACTTTCCTTCAGTGACCTTTTCTCCCCAAGGAAGAAAAAGTGTGTAACCTCCGCGCCGAGTTTCCTCAGGAAGCCGGCATGAGCCACGAATCTACCCATCCCACCTGCCCGCAATGCCACGCCCCGCTGCCTGCGGACGCGCCACAGGGGCTCTGCCCAGCCTGCCTGATGGCGGTGGCCGGGCTGCCGACGGATCAGGACACGCTGCCGCTGACAGAGGCTGATCTCCCCGAGCTGGCAGACATCGCTGCGGCTTTCCCGGACCTGGAGATCATCGAAAAAATCGGTCAGGGCGGCATGGGCGTGGTCTTCAAAGCGCGGCAGCCGAAGCTGGATCGACTCGTCGCGCTGAAGGTGCTGCCGAAAGCGCTCGCGGCCACGCCAGGCTTCCCTGAGCGCTTCACCCGCGAGG
>JBILPY010000659.1:0-2984 GCA_044373575.1 Prosthecobacter sp.
TTGCACCACCTCGCAATCTCCGGGTTGCCGATCCCTGATGTATCGCGTCACCTGGCAGTCTCCGGCACCTCAGCCGGCAATACGGCGTGGGTCGGGGGAGACTCCTGGTGGCTAGTTGCTGATCCATTACGCCACCTAGGAGACGACGGAACGTCAGCAGGCAATTCCAGTCTTGCCTTCGGAGCCTGCCGTCTGGTAAAACCCAATTTATGGCCAGCCGCAGCCGTTCACCCGCCGCCAACGGTTCCGCCGTGCGGAACCTGCCGAGTTGCCTTACTTTTCCCGCCATGAATCCAGCCCCCAACAACGCACCGGTCTTTGCTTTGGATGAAACCACGGACTGGGAGGACTTGGAGAATGCCATGTCCGCCTCCGCAGATTATCAGGCGCGGAAGCTCGGGAAGATCATCCCGCTGATGTTCTTCGCCCCGCTGACGACGCCGGAGAATCTGGATGCCTGGGAGCCGATGAAAACGACCCCGGACAACCTCCTCATCGTCTCCATGGAACGCTCGGCGGACGAGAGGCTGATCAAAGCACTGGAACTGGCGAAGCCGGAGCTGGGCGAGCTGAAACTGGCCGGTGCTTTCCCTGCGGTGCAGATCGATTTCGAGGTGCCGCTCGCCGAAGTTTACCAGCAGATGGAGGCGGCAGGCATCGCCGCCTATACGCAGACCTTTTCCGGTCCGGATGCGCCCTCCTTTTTCTTCCTGCGCGGCAATGCCGGTGTGCTGGCCTTTAGCCGTGCTCTGCGGCAGGTCACCCGCTAAATTCCTCGTGACGACAGGGTCCTGCCGTCTGACGAGCCGACTTTGTGCGACCCAGATCACCCTTTGGAAAAAGATGACAGATCGCTGATCCGCCATACTGTTCGCGTGAACTGATGGAACTCACGCGCAAACTCGAAATCCTGGCCGATGCGGCGAAGTATGACGCCTCGTGCGCCAGCTCCGGCGCAGCGCGGAAGGACTCGCGTGGCAGCACGGGAGTGGGCTCCACCGGCGGCATGGGCATCTGCCACAGCTACACCCCGGATGGGCGCTGTGTGTCGCTACTCAAAATCCTGCTGACGAACGTCTGCCTCTACGACTGCCACTACTGCATCAACCGCCGCTCCAGCAACGTGCAGCGCGCTCGCTTCACACCCGAGGAAGTGGTGAACCTGACGCTGGATTTTTATAAGCGGAACTACATCGAAGGACTCTTCCTCAGCAGCGGCATCGTGCGCAGCGCGGACTTCACCATGGAGATGGTCATCGAAGTCGCCCGGCAACTGCGGGAGGTGCATCACTTTCGCGGTTACATTCATCTCAAAACCATCCCGGAGGCCTCGCAGGAGCTGATCGAGAAAGCCGGACGCTACGCCGACCGCATCAGCATCAATGTCGAGCTGCCCACGCAGGAAGGTTTGGACAAGCTGGCTCCTGAAAAGAACCTCGCGAAAACGAAACAGGCCATGGGAGGCATCCGAGCGAAGATCGAGGAGACGATCACCGCCCGCAAAGAAGCGCGGCAGATTACAAACGCGCCGCGTGCGAAAGCGCCCGTCTTTGCCACCGGCCAGAGCACCCAGATGATCGTCGGCGCGGACAGCTCGGATGACGCGCTCGTGCTCGGTCGGGCCGATGAACTGTATCGCGACTACCGCCTGCGCCGCGTTTATTACAGCGGCTTCAGTCCCATCCCCGAGCCGAGCGTGCTGCTGCCCATCAAGCCTCCGCCGCTGGTGCGCGAGCATCGACTTTATCAGGCCGACTGGCTGCTGCGCTTCTACGGCTTCAATGTGAAGGAGTTGCTCCCCGCCGCGCATCCGCATCTCGATCTGGAGATCGATCCCAAGCTCGCCTGGGCGCTGCGGAACCGGCAGCTTTTCCCTGTGGATGTGAACCGCGCCTCGCGGGAAATTCTCTGGCGCATTCCCGGACTTGGCACGGTGAATGTGGAGCGCATCCTTTCCGCGCGCCGTCATGCACGGCTGCATCTCATCGACCTCCAGCGGATGCGTGTGAGCCTGAAAAAGGTGCTGCCCTTCATCATCGCCGCCGATCACGTCCCCCGCCCTGCCCTGCTGGAGAGCGATCACCTCCGTCAGCATTTCCTCCCCGGCGCGCGACAGCTCGAACTCAACTTCAACACCGCGCCCACCGCCACAAAAGCAGACGCGCTCATGGCGCTGAGCGGACAGCTTTGAAGGCTTGCGGCCCTTTCCCAAACGACTACACTTTTCTCATGGCGACCATCGTTAACCTCGAAGAAAACATCGGCAAGACCGTGGGCAGACGGTATGAAGATGAAGATCCTTTTGTGCTTTATGCGAGGTTACTAAAAGTGTCTGGCGGGTTGGTCTCAAAAACATCCCAGCCCCGAGGAGTCTTCAAATTCAAAACTCACGAAGAAGCAGACGCATGGAGATGGAACAACATCCTGAAAGCAGCCAGGAAACACTAAGATGCCGCACACCGCAGCTGGAGGATCTGGCTGGGATTTGTCAGCGTCTCAACGAAGCCGGAGCGCGCTACATCGTGGTTGGAGGATTTGCCATCGTTCAGGCAGGCTACCCACGCTTTACTGAAGACATCGATCTGCTCATCGAGACAAGCATCGGCAATGAGGAAGTCGTGATTCAGGTTCTGGGTGAACTCCCGGACAAAGCAGCCTTACAGGTTCGTCCTGGTGATGTCGCTGAGTATGGCGTCGTGAGAATTGGGGACGAAGTGTTGATCGATCTCATGAAGAGTGGCTGTGGTGTGACTTATGAGGACGCGATCAAAGATGCTGTCTGGCGTGACCTTCAGAGAGTTCGCATCCCCTTCGCCTCGCGTTCGACGCTTTGGAAAATGAAGCAGACGCTCCGCGAAAAGGATGCACCTGATCGTCTCTTCCTCGCAAAATCTTTGACTGATGACGGCATCCCACTCGATCCGCCGCTGAAGAATCTAGCACCAGAAACAGCTACGCCAGCGTGGGTGGAGCGCTTCTTCTCC
>JBILPY010000660.1:0-2978 GCA_044373575.1 Prosthecobacter sp.
TGGCCTTCGGGCTGGTGAATGTCTGGCTCTTCCTGCCCCCTGCCCTGCTGCTCAACCTCTGGCTCTGCCAGCGGGCGCTTGGTTTCCAAAAGCAGCCGGACCGCGCCACCGCACGCCGCCTTTTCTTCGGAACGCTCATTTATCTGCCCGTCATTCTGATTGTCAGCGTAATGGCTTGGAAATAAAGCACACCCTTCATGTCCGACGACCCCACACCGCCCGCACCCCGCACGATCAATCCCTGGACCCTCTGGATACCGATCATCATGATCTGCCTCGGCGTCGTGGTACTGTACAACTACCTGATCTTCAACTCCATGCAGGCCAAGAGCGACATGATCACGCTCAGCGATGGCACGGTGATCAAGCGCCCGCCGCTGATGGGGCGCCTGGAAAAGGACATGGAGTTCACCGAGCGCAGCGGCAAGAAGGTCAATCTGGCCGAACTGAAGGGCAAGATCCTCATCGCCTCCTGGGTCTTCACACGCTGCCCACGAGGCTGCGCGGGGGTGATCGCGAAGCTCAAGAAGCTGCATGATGAGTTTGGCGCTGATCCTGGCATCCAATTTCTCTCCTTCACCCTCGATCCCGGGGACACGCCCGAGATGATGAAGAAGTTCGCCAGCGGCATCGACATCAAGGACACGGACAACTGGTGGTTCCTCAATGGTGAGAAGGAAGTCGTGCGGAACTTCATGACCTTTTCTCTCAAGTTCCGTCCAGTGCAGGATCTGCCAGAAGCGGACCGCCTGACGCCTGACGACAAGTACATCCACGACCTCCGCGTGGCCATAATCGATGATAAAGGACACTTGCGCGGCCTTTACGACGTGATGAATGGCGACGCCGACACGCAAAAATTTTACGACGAACTCATCCGCAACGAACTCCGCTACTTCCTCGAAGAGCAGAAGAAGGACAAGAAGTGAACCGCGCTGACAGATCCCCCCCATGACCACTGCTGAACTCCCCGGCCTCTACACCCTCTTCAATGCCGCCGCGCTGGCGCACATCATTCTCGGCCTCGTCCTGATCAAGAAAGGCCAGAAGCAGGCGCATATCGCCAGCATGGTGATCGCGCTGCTGTTCTCCGCAGCCTTCCTCGGCTGCTACCTCTACTACCATTACACCATCGGCCATGTGCGCTTCGCAGGCGCCGGTTGGACGCGCCCGGTGTATTTTACGATCCTCTTCACGCATATCCCGTTGGCGATCCTGACTGTGCCACTGATCATCATGACCGTCGTCCCCGCGCTGCGTCAGCGTTTCGACAAACACAAGCGCATGGCCAAGTGGACCGTGCCCGTCTGGCTCTACGTCAGCGTCACCGGCATCATCGTCTATCTGATGTGCTACGTCTGGTATGGTCCGCCGATCCGGGGCTGATCGGCATCAACCGATCACGGGCGGCTTTGCGTGCAGGTAATCCAGCCAGTCAGCGGGCGAGCCTGTTTTCCCATCTTCGGCGGCGTGGACGAGGTTGGTCAGTTCACGCGCGGTGACGAAGTGGTAATGGAAGCCTGGCATCGCTGACGCCATGGCCGCGAGATCCGCATAGAATCGCCGCATCCGCTTCCCGAGCAGGGTGTCGTAGTTTTTGGAGACGCCACCGTGCGTGTGGAGCTTGATGAACACCCACGGTGCGCCGTTTTTCACTCTCGGGCACAGCTCCAGCCAGAGGCGGAGGCGCTCGATGGAGGGAGGATTGCTGCCGGAAGCGTCGCCATTTTCCAAACGCGGGATCAGGCCCCACTTCCGGCTCTGCCAGTTCAGCCCGAGCGGCCCCTGGAGCAGGAGCAAATGATCCTCTTTGTCGCGTAGCGAGGCCGTTTGCCCCACCTCGACGGCTATTCCGCGATCATGCGACTTCGGCCGACCATCCTCGCGTGCATAATAGACCGCATTGATCGTGCTCGTCTGGCAGGGATCTGGCGCGGCTGGCATGGTCATGTCCACATAGCAGCCGGTGCGCTTGAGCACGGTGAGTTCATTGGAGACACCACATTTGCGACCCGAAGGATGCGAATTGTCGAGCGCCCAGTTGCCATGGATGAAGGCATATTTGCCCCGGCCAGCGGCGTCGCGGCTCAGCAACCCGTGACTTGAGAAGTCGGACACGCCCTTCTCCAGCTTCTCCGTGACGGTGGCCTCCGTATCATTGTCGTGATGCAGGTGGATCTCCACCTCGCTGCCGGTCTGGTGACAAAGATCCGAGAGCGAGGCCAGCAAGCTGGGCTGATACTGCTCGATGGGGAAGAAAAAGGAGTGCCTCGGACCGCGCCCGGCACTGTCGCGATGATCATTCACCATCCGGGACCATTCCTGCTGCCAATGAGCCACGGTGCGCTGAGCCCCGGCGAGATCGGTATCGTGGAGAGGCTCGAAATGGTCACAAACAGCAATGCAGGCGTGCAGCGGCTGGTCCGGCAAAATCCGAGCCGAATGCCTGCGGAATTGCAGATAAGGAAGAAGCCATTGTTGAGCGCCACGGAGCATCTGCCCTCCTTGGCGTGGGCAGAAGGACCTGACAAGTTTGAGAAAACAAAAAACCGGTTGCCGGGTGGATGATTCATGGCACTATCCACGCCCCTTGCCGCCCGGGCTTTTGTTTCGACCACGCTCGCAGCGGCATTTTCACCCTTCAGAAGTCACAGTTATGGCATACGCAATCATCAAAACCGGCGGCAAACAGTATAAAGTTTCCGTGGGAGACAAACTCGACATCGAAAAACTCGAAGTCGCCGAAGGCGAAACCGCGTCCTTCGATCAGGTCCTCGCTGCAGGCGAAGGTGCTGACCTCAAAATCGGTGCTCCCACCCTCGTCGGTGCCACCGTCCAGGCCACCGTGCTTAGCCAGTTCAAGGGTGAGAAGGTCACCGCCTTCAAATTCAAGAAGCGCAAAGGCTACCACAAGACCAAAGGCCACCGCCAGCCCCTCACCCGCGTCCAGGTCACTGCGATCAACGCGTAATTCTTCA
>JBILPY010000118.1:0-9659 GCA_044373575.1 Prosthecobacter sp.
TCCGGCGGCGGTGTCAGCGTCTGTCATCGGCGACGTGCTGCACCTGACCTTCAGCCTCCCCATGGGCCAGAGCGGCCCGGCGGGGGAGGTGACGCTGGCAGACATGAATGCCGCCATCGCCACCACGAGCAGCAACAGCAATGCCGTAGCGACGCTGGGTGAGCTGGCGGAGGGCACCTACAATCAGACGCAGATGCAGAACGTCATCAACAAGATGGATGAACTGATCCTGGCGCTGCGGAGGTAGGAGGGGGAAGACTTGGAGACGCGCTGCGCGCGGAGACGGCGAAGCCGGAGACTTGGAGACGCGCTGTGCGCGGAGACGGCGAAGCCGGAGACGGGGAGACGCGCTGTGCGCGGAGACGGCGAAGCCGGAGACTTGGAGACGCGCTGTGCGCGGAGACGGCGAAGCCGGAGACTTGGAGACGCGCTGTGCGCGGAGACGGCGAAGCCGGAGACTTGGAGACGCGCTGCGCGCGGAGAGCGGAATTCATTCCGCAGCAGCCAGCCAGCGCCCCACGTCCGCCCTTTCCCCTGCCGCGCCTTCAAGTCGAAGATCCGGGGATCGGGCGAGGGTTTTCATCTCCATTCAAGATCCACTCTGCGAACGAGATGCTGCGGAATGAATTCCGCGCTCCTTCTCGCGGTGCTTCATCCTTCGCCGTAAAGCTAAGGAGAAGTCTCACGCTCTCCCAGTCTCAAAGTCTCCGCGCAAAGCGCGTCTCCCCGTCTCTCTTCTAGAGAGGGGCGAAGCCGCCTGCCATCGTGTGATGGAAGGTGGCTCGGGACGGAATCGAACCGCCGACACTAGGATCTTCAATCCCATGCTCTACCAACTGAGCTACCGAGCCGCTGCCCTTTTGTGAAGGGCCGCGACAGTGGCAAAGCTCAGCATTCGTGCAACGGATTTTTCACGCTTTCTTCATCAATGTTTGCTGGATGAAGTTCGCGGCATGGCGCGCCCCGTTGAATTGACACGGTTTCATGAAGCCCCCTCTCATTGAACAAGACAGGCTTCACGGGTTCCAAGGTGCCCCCGGCATCGCTCGGGCATCCCTGGCCTCTGTCGAAAAGATTGACAGCAGGTGCGATTGGATGCCCTAGATGGCCCCTTTTCCGTCCAGCCTTCCGTCTTTCCATCATGTCCAAAGCTCTCATCATTGCCGAAAAACCCAGTGTGGCCGCCGATCTCGCCCGTTCTTTGGCGAAGGCCCCGGGCATGAAGGCATTCACGAAGGAGAAAGACTATTATGAGAACGACACTCACGTCATCTCCAGCGCCGTCGGTCATCTGATCGAGCTGGCGATGCCTGAGGTGAACGGCAAAAAAATCGGCTGGGGCTGGACCCATCTGCCCATCATGCCGGATGAGTTCGAACTCCGCCCCATCGAGGACAATGCGGACCGTTTCAAGATGCTCAAGAAGCTCATGAAGCGTGCGGACGTGACCGAACTCATCAATGCCTGCGATGCTGGCCGCGAGGGTGAACTCATCTTCCGTTACATCGTCGAGTGCGCCGGCATCAAGAAGCCCGTGCAGCGCCTCTGGATGCAGTCCATGACCCAGGGTGCCATTCTGGATGCCTTTAAAAAGATGCGCAGCGATGCCGAGATGCGCCCGCTGGCCGATGCCGCGAAGTGCCGCAGTGAATCCGACTGGCTCGTCGGCATCAATGCCACGCGTGCCTTCACCGCCCTGAATTCCCGCCACGGCGGCTTCCGTCTCACGCCTGCGGGCCGCGTGCAGACCCCTACCCTTTCCATCCTCGCCAAACGCGAGCGCGAAATCCAGGTCTTCACCTCCCGCACCTACTTTGAAGTGCATGCGCTCTTCGGCGTGACTGCCGGGACTTACGAGGGCCGCTGGCTGGACGAAAAGTTTGTCAAAGACGAGCAGGACGAGCACAAGAAACCCGCACGCCTCTGGGACAAAGCCAAGGCGGAGGCCATCGTCGCCCGCTGCCAGGGCAAGCCGGGCAAGATCGAGCAGACAACGAAGCCCGTGAAGCAGGTCGTGCCCTTGCTTTACGACCTCACCAGCCTCCAGCGCGAAGCCAGCAACCGCTTCGGCTTCTCCGCACGCCGTACCCTTCAGATCGCCCAGGCCTTGTATGAAAAGTTCAAGGTCCTCACCTATCCGCGAACCGATTCACGCTACCTGCCGGAAGATTACCTCGGCACCGTCTTCGACACCTTGAAGACCTTCGCCAGCCATGATGATCGCAAGACCGACGCGCTCCCTGCCGATCTCGGCAAGCACGCCGCCACCGCGCTGGACAACAAATGGGTGCGCCCGACGAAACGCGTCTTTGATACCAGCAAGGTGAGTGATCACTTTGCCATCATCCCGACCGGACTCATCCCGCCGAAAGGCCTGCCCGAAGCCGAGCAGAAGCTTTTCGACATGGTCGCACGCCGCTTTGTCGCCGTGTTCTTCCCACCCGCTGAGTTTGAAGAAACCGTCCGCATCACCCGCGTGGAGCAGGACGCCTTCCGCAGCGTCGGCAAGGTGCTCATGGATCCAGGCTGGCTGGCTGTGTATGGCAAAAAAGCCGCTGAAGAAGCCGCTGGCGAAGGCCAGGAACAGGCCGCCAAGCTGCTCGTCCAGGCCAAGGATGGCGACACCGCGCAAACCAAGGATGCGAAGGTCGAAGAACTTCAGACCAAGCCCCCTGCCCGCTTCAATGAAGCCACCCTGCTCCGCACCATGGAGACAGCGGGCAAGCTCGTGGAAGATGAAGAACTCGCCGCCGCGATGAGTGATCGCGGCCTCGGCACGCCGGCCACCCGTGCGGCCATCATCGAAGGTCTGATCAGCGACAAATACATCGAGCGAGTCGAGCGCAACATCGCCGTCACCACCAAGGGACTGGCTTTGATCGATCAGATCAGTGAGATCGGCATCGAGGCGCTCAGCTCCCCCGAGCTCACCGGCCAGTGGGAATACAAACTCCGCCAGATGGAAGCCCATCAGCTTGAGCGGAACAGTTTTATGCGGGACATCCGCAAACTGACCACCGATGTGGTGGAGAAGACCCGAGCCTATCAGAAGGCCGCCAAGGACCGCGTCTATCCTGATCTCGATGTACAATGCGGCACCTGTGGCCAGCGTGGCTTCACGCAGACGGAGGACTACTACGCCTGCAAAAACGAGGAGTGCAAAGTGCGCGCCTTCAAGGTCATCGCCGGGCTGCATCTCTCCGATGAGCAGATGCGCGAGCTGCTGGAAAAGAAATTCCTGCCCCCGATGGATGGCTTCCGCAGTCGCCTGGGCAAGGAATTCTCCGCCGGACTGGAGATCAAGGACACCGGCAAGGTCGCCTTTGCCTTCACCGGCGAAAGCAATGATCCCGATGCCCCGCCGCCCTTCGACTTCAGCAGCGCCGAGCCCATCTGCGACTGCCCTGTCTGCGCCAAAAAGAAGCGCGCCGGCAAGATCTACGAGACGACGACGAACTACATCTGCGATGTGGCCGCCCGAGATCCGAAGCTCTGCAACGCCAAGATCCCGCGCGTGCTCTGCAAAAAGGAAATCAGCACTGCCAGCGCCATCAAGTTCTTCACCGAAGGCAAGTCCGACCTCATCGAGAACATGATCTCCAAGAGAGGTCGCCCTTTCAGTTCCTTCCTCCTCTGCAAGGCCGGTGAAAAGCGCCTGCTCGGCTGGGAGTTCCCACCACGCGAACCCCGCCCGAAAGCCGCTCCCAAGCCGAAGAAAGGCAAGTTCGCCGCGAAGGAAGAAGAGGCTCCTGAGCCTGACGCCTGATTACCGCCACTCGTGCCTCGGATAGCGTCCGCGTAGCTGCGCCTTCACCGCAGGGTAGCCTTCCTTCCAGAAGCGGCCGAGATCGGCTGTGGTCTGGATGGGGCGCTGCGCGGGGGAAAGCAGATGCACGACGACGGTGATGCGGCCCGCAGCCACCTTCGGGTTCTCATGCACGTCGTAGAGCTGCTGGAGCACGACGGGCACGCTCGGAGCCTGCTTTTCATCATACTCGATGCGGGCGGTGCGGCCGTTTTTCAGCGGCAGGCGGTCGGGGGCGTAGCGCTCCAGGAGATCGCGCTGACCATGGCTGAGCCATTGATGCAGCGCGGGGAAGATGTCCTTGTCTTTGAGCTGGCGATAGGTCACGCAGCCTTCGCAGACTTGCTCGATGATGAGGCGTCGATCCTCCTCGGTGATGGGCGGGATCTCCATCTCGGGCATCCACTTGGAGAGGCAGTTCACTCGCGTGATCCACTGCTCCACTTTTTCATTCCAGAGCGGGAGTTGCAGACGACCGGCGACGACTTCCTCCGCTAAAAGAGAGGCTGCGGTGCTGCTGTCGGGTTCGCCGCGTTCTTTGCTGCTGAGCACGAGGCTGCGGAAGCGCACTTCCTCCACATTGATGACGCGGCGGTTCACGCTGTCATACTGCGCACGTTTGCCGCTGGTGAAGTCGGCCGGGAACATCTCGCGCAGCCATTCTTCCTCGACCTTCGTCACGAGATTGAGTTGCACGGTGAGCGCCTTGCCCTGTACTTCGAGGATCTCGGAGGCCACGAGCAGGCGTGGGGGCTTGATGTGCGCGTCTTTGCCGAGATGGCCGCTGTAACCGCCGGGCAGTCGATAAATGCGACTGCCACTGCTGGTCTCGACGCCGAGATGGTCGCTGAAGGCCGCGAGCAGGGTTTTCGCCAGGGACTCGGCGCTGGCGACTTCGTCATTCACGGGCAAACCGGCACGCTGGGCGATGCGCAGGAACTGATCGTAACTCCGGCCTGCCTCACGCGCGCTCATGGCGTGGACATTCAGCGGGATGCAGGCCTGCGGGTCAAAGTTCAGCGCTTCGGCACGGATGAAGGCCCGCAGCAGGGCCTGGAATTCGCTGAGGTCGTTCGGCTCCCAGAAGTCTTCGTTTTTAAAGGAGGAGTTGTTCTTCCCCACCATGAGGATCTCGCGCCCCTGTGCCAGTGCTGCGCACATCGCAGCTTCACGCACGCAGCCGTTTTCACCGGCGGCCAGCAGCATCCGGGCAAAGCGCGGATGCGTGGGAAAGGCGGACATCTTCATGCCGACAGGCGTGAGGCGGGCCTCCATCACGGCTCCGAGATCATGCAGCAAGGTCTCCGCGCGAGTCATCGCGGCTTCGGCGGGTTTCTCGAACCACTCGATGCCGAGCTTGGCCTTGTCCTGCGCCACATGCAGCGCGAGCAGGGCCTCGCTGAGTTCCAGTCGCTGGATCTCCGGCAGTTCGCTCTCGGCACGGTGCAGGTGCTCGCGTTCAGCCCAGAGGCGCACGGCGATGCCGGGGCCGAGTCGCCCGGCGCGTCCTGCTCGTTTTTCGGCACTGGCGCGGCTGATTTTCTGCACGGTCAGCGTGTTCAGACCGCGACGCGGATCATAACTGGCGACACGAGCGAGACCACAATCGACGACGGCTTTGATGCCTTCGATGGTGAGGGATGTCTCCGCGACATTCGTGCTGACGATGATCTTCGCCTGCTCGCCGGGCGTGACGGCAGCGTCCTGATCCTGCGGGGTCATTTCACCATGCAGGGAGACGATGCGTCGGCCTTTGGCAAAGCTCCGGCCCTGCATCGCGGTCATCGTTTTGCGGATCTCGTAGGCTCCGGGCATGAAGACGAGGATATCGCCGCTGCTGCCGAGTTCCGAGGCGAGCGTCTCACAAGCACGTGCCGCCTGATCCCAGACGGGCTCGGTTTGGTTCAGACGCAGATCGCGGTTCGGGGCCTGATAGCGCACCTGCACCGGGAAGGTCCGGCCCTCGCTTTCGAGCAGCTTCACGGGGTGCATGAACTCCTTCAGCGGCCCCGGCACCAGTGTCGCCGACATCACGATGATCCGCAGATCTGGACGACGCACGCGCTGAAGCGCATGAGCCCAGGCGAGCACGAGATCGCCATCGAGATGCCGCTCGTGGAATTCATCGATGATCACGCAGCCGACCTTCGCGAGGTCCGGGTCTTCCATGAGCTGGCGGAGCATCACACCTTCCGTGACATAGACGAGCCGCGTGTCGCGCGAGGTGACATTGTCAAAGCGCACCTGATAGCCCACCTCGGCACCGAGACGTCCGTTGCGTTCCTTTGCCACGCGCTGGGCCAGCATTCGCGCCGCGATGCGCCGGGGCTGGAGCACGATGCAGCGCTGGCCTTCCTTCAGGATGCCGGAATCGAGCACGAACTGCGGCACCTGCGTGGACTTACCCGAGCCCGTCGGGGCTTTGAGGAGAAGGTTCGGCGTGGCCGGGTCACGCAGGTGCGCCACGACGGCATCGCGGATCTCAAAGATGGGCAGGCTGGCAGGAGCGGGCATGGTTTAAAGCGGGCCGCTTCTGTGCGCCGGGCCGAGGCGAGGGTCAAGGAGCGCGAGGTGTGGCGTTGCAGTCCAGATAGCTGGAGGTGGATGAGAGGCAAGATTCCTGGATTGCCGCGCCTGCGGGCTGCGTTTAAATCGAACGCATGTCAGACACTCCAGCCCGCTTCATCCAGATCGACGACGCCTCCCGCGAAACCAACCCATGGACCAACAACGAATGGCTCTGCCGCCCCGATCTCGTGGAGGCTGACAAGCTGCTGCTGGTGCGGGCAAATATGGACCCGATGCACTGCCATCCGTTCCATTTTCATCCGCATCGGGAGGAGATCATCTACGTGATCTATGGCCGCGCCGAGCAGTGGGTGGGCACGGAGAAGCGCATCCTGAAAGCGGGCGAGATGGCCCACATCCCGCCGGGCGTGATCCACGCCACCTACAATCCTCACAAGGAGCCGCTGGTCTTCCTGGCCATCCTTTCCCCAGCGAAGCTGCCCGATGACCTCGCTGCCGTCCCTGATCCGCAGGATGTCTCCGCGCAGGAACCCTGGGCCAGCCTGCGTGCCGGTTTACCAGAGTGCGCGACGCTCTCGTGAGCCTGAATCTGGCTGGATGGCAGATGTGATGGCTCGCAGTCCTTGCGCAGGCGTATCCACGGTGATACTCACCCCGCCCACCTCGCATGTCTGACCTCTCCCATCTGCGCGCCGATTTCCCCATCCTGCATCAGCAGGTCGCCGGGCATCCGCTCGTGTATTTTGACAGTGCCGCCTCCAGTCAAAAGCCGCGTCAGGTGATCGACTCCCTGGTTCACTACTATGAGTACGACAACGCGAACGTGCACCGCGGCCTGCATGAGCTGAGCAACCGCTCGACGACGAACTTCGAGAACGTGCGGAAGAAGGTCGCAAGCTTCATCGGCGCGGCGACGGACGAGGAGATCATCTTCACCCGAGGCACCACAGAAGGCGTGAACCTCGTGGCGAATGTGTGGGCGAATCAGTTCCTCAAGCCCGGCGATGAAGTCGTGATCACCGGCATGGAGCATCACAGCAATCTCGTGCCCTGGCAGCTCGCCACCCAGCGCAGCGGCGCGACTTTGAAATATGTGTCCGTGCTCGATGACGGCACGCTCGACATGGCCGCGCTGGATGAACTGCTCACCGGCCCCGTGAAGCTCATTGCCTGCGTGCATATCTCCAACTCACTCGGCACCAAAAACCCGGTGCAGGAAATCTGCGCGAAGGCGAAAGCGCGAGGCATCACCACCTTCATCGACGGTGCCCAAGCCGTGGGCCACGTGCCGGTGAACGTGCGCGAGATCGGCTGTGACTTCTACGCCTTCTCCGGTCACAAAATGTGCGCCCCGACTGGTATCGGCGCTTTGTATGCTCGTGCGGAAGTGATGGATCAAATGCAGCCCTGGCATGGTGGCGGCGAGATGATCGAGACCGTCACCATGGAGCGCAGCACCTACAAGAGCGGCCCCGCCCGCTTCGAGGCTGGCACGCCGGACATCGCGGGCGTCATCGGGCTTGGTGCAGCCATTGATTATCTGGAAGCCGTCGGCCTTGAAGCCATTCAGGAACATGGTCGCGAACTCACGACTTACGCTTTGGAGAAGCTCGTCGCCCTGCCCGGCCTGCGACTCCTCGGGCCGCCCATCGGTGTCGATCGCGGATCGCTCGCGGCCTTTACCCTGGCCTGTGCACACACGCACGACCTCGTGGAGTTTGCCAACACTCAGGGCCTGGCTTTGCGCGGCGGACATCACTGCACGCAGCCGCTGATGAAGCGCTTCAAAGCGCCCGGCACCAGCCGTGCGAGCTTTTACTTTTACAACACGAAGGCCGAGGTGGATCGCATGATCGACATCCTCCAGCAGGCCATCGCCTTCTTTTCCTAACGAACCATGGCACTCTCCGACGACCTCCGCGACCTCTACCAGCAGGTGATCCTCGATCACTCCCGCAGCCCGCGCAATCATGGCCAGCTCCATGGCGAAGGCTGCGTGCATGTGCATGGCGACAACCCCACCTGTGGCGATGAGATCGACATGTGGGTCAAACTCGGGGCCGATGGCAAAGTCGAAGACCTCAAATTCGAAGGCCAGGGCTGCGCCATCAGCCAGGCCAGCGCCAGCATGATGACCGTGAAGATGAAGGGAGCCGATGCCGCGAAAGTACAGACGCTGCTCAAAGACTTCCGCGCCGTCGTCACCGGTGAAGGCACCGTGCAGGACGAAGACGCCCTCGGCGAACTCGCCCTGCTCGAAGGCGTGCAGAAATTCCCCCAGCGCGTGAAGTGCGCCATGCTCGGCTGGAGAGCGCTGGAGCAGGCGATCCAGCAGTCGAAAGAAGACGCCGATGCCTGAGCTCCCCGAAGTCGAAACGACGCTTCGCGGTGTCTCGCCCTACCTCGTCGGGCGGGTGGTGCGCGAGGTGATTGTTCGAGACAAGCGGCTGCGCTGGCCGGTGCCGGACACGATTCATGAGCTGGAAAGCACGCGCATCACGTCGGGATCTCGACGCGGGAAGTATCTGCTTTTCACCAGCGCCAAAGGGACGCTGCTGCTGCACCTCGGCATGTCTGGCAGCCTGCGCGTGAGTGATCCCGCGACGCCGTGGAAGAAGCATGATCATGTCGCGCTCACTACGGATCAGGGGAAGCAACTGCGTCTGCATGATCCGCGTCGGTTTGGTGCCGCGCTTTGGATTGAAGGTGAACCTGCGTTGCATCCGCTGCTTTGTGATCTAGGTCCCGAGCCGCTCAGCGATGCATTTTCTACTGAAGCCCTCCACCGCGAATGCAAAGGCCGAACTGCGCCGATCAAGGCGGTGATCATGGACTCGCACACGGTCGTCGGTGTCGGCAATATCTATGCCTGCGAGGCCCTCTTCATGGCGGGCATCCATCCGAACAAAGCAGCGGGCAAGGTGACGAAACCACGGCTGGCGAAGCTTGTGTCTGCCATCAAAGAGGTACTGGCCGCCAGCATCGAGATGGGCGGCACCACCCTGCGTGATTTTGTGAATGAGAAGGGTGAGCCGGGTTACTTCAAGCAGACGCTGCGAGTCTATGACCGCGAAGACGAGCCCTGCCGAGTCTGCGGCACGAAGGTGAAGCGTCTCGTCATGAGCAATCGCTCGACCTTCTTCTGCCCGAAGTGTCAGAAGTGAAGTTGCACCAACACGGATCCGCTTTGTTAATCACTACGCCGCGACGGAGTCATGAGCTGCCCCATTAAGACGGACGCTTCGACAAGGATCAGGTCGCGCGATGTCCCCTGCCATAAATGAAGTGGTGGGCGGTCTGCGACACCTCGAATGTCCAGCCAAGA
>JBILPY010000661.1:0-2963 GCA_044373575.1 Prosthecobacter sp.
CCCCGCTGACATCATCGGCGATGACGGGAACGACTGGGGCTTCGAGTCCACGACTCGCTCACGCCTGGCATCCGACTCGACTAATATCAGATGACGACAGACGCAGATCCTCTCTACTTGCGAGCCAGCGGCGGCATTCTTCCCCAGGACTGTGACAAGCTTACCATTGCGCCGAAGCTGGGCTTTCTCGTGAAGCTGGATGAACACCACAGTGCGTGGTTTCAATACAGCAGGGCTTCCGCAATCCGACGCCGGAGGACCCTAACGCAACGGTGACGAATCTGGCCTTCGACTGCCAGACGATCCCAGATCCCGAGTTGCAAAACGAGATCAGCCAAAGCTTCGAAATCGGGCTGCGTGGCAACTTTGAGAAGCGCTCGTGGAGTTTCGCGGGCTTCTACAATCACTACGAGGATTTCATCAAAGTCTCCAAGCGAATGGATGCGGCAGCCCATGGCACAGGCTTCGTAATGAACAGTCGCGCCAGATCACTGTCCCAAAGTCACCCCCCATGAATTATTCCAACCTAGACAACCGCCTGAAGGCGCGCTCGCTCAGCCAGAGTTTTCTCGAACGGCTGGAGCAGATTCGTGAGGCCAGTCTCGTGGCCGTGCAGAAAGCCAAAGCAGCAAAGGCTGCCACGCGTCAGTCCCAGGCGGCGACGTGATTTAGTTGGAGGCTTTCCTCTGCACCTTCTTGCCCTGGCCTTTCGCGGGCTGGGGCTTGGTGTAGCCCTGGTTCGCCACCATTTCGGGTGGCTCGGGTACGCGGCCCTGATCATTCGTCTGCTCAATCCAGTCCGTGAGCACCCCGCGCAGTTTTTCCAGGATTTGCTGATGCTCCGTCTTCGGCGACTTCGCGAGGTTTTGGGTCTGATGCGGATTGGTCTCCAGATCGTAGAGCTCCTCCTCCGGCATCGTGGCCGCGGCCAGCGGAGCCTGTTCGGGCGTGAGCTTATTCTGCGCGGCGAGTTCCTTGATCAGGTTCCAGACGGGATACTGGTTTTCCTTGTACTCGTTGTGCTGGAGGAAAGGGCGGTCGGGCGTGAAGTTGCGGATGTAGCGGTAGCGTGCATCACGCACGGTGCGCAGGCGGAAGACCGTCATGTCACAGCGGTCGCGCGCGCCAAAGGTGTATGAGCGCGCAGACTCGGCATTGGCTCCCAGAAAGACCTGGCCCTCCATCCCAGTGGGTTTGGGAATGCCTGCGAGGTTCAAAGAAGTGGCGGTTAGGTCGATCGACATCAGCAGGCGGTCGCTGACAGCTCCGGTGCTAAATCCAGCCGGCATCGGGATGGCGGAAGGCCAGTGCATGATGAAAGGCACGTTCAGCCCTTCTTCGTAGCAAAACTGCTTCGCACGGACATGGGCTGCACCGTTGTCACCGACGAAGCAGATCACCGTGTTCTCCATCAAGCCATCCCGCATCAGCAGTTCGATCACTTTGCCGATCTTCCGGTCCAGCTCCGTGGCGGCATCGAGATACTGCGCCCAGTCTTTGCGAGTGATCGCATGATCCGGGTAGTAGGGCGGGATCTCCACCTTCACCGGATCAGCATGGGGCGGAGCGTGGAAAGTGCGGTGCGTTTCCTGGAAATTGAGCTGTGCGTAGAAGGGCTGGTGAGACTTCAGATCGTCCCATTGATCGGAATCGAAAGGCTTTGCTGGAGCCACGAAGTTCCAGTCCGTCTTGCCCGCACCTTTGAAGCCAGTCTCGGCGGGGAGCTGCTTCACATTCGCAGTGAAATAGCCCGCCTCGCGCATCCGCTCGCTGATCAACTTCACCCCGGCGGGCAGCGTGTAGCCGTCGTCACGATGGCTGCGATGATTGTGCGCGCCGATGGTGGTCTGAAACATGCCCGTGTTGAAGGCCGAGCGGCTGGCTGAGCAAACCGGCGCGGTCGTGTAGTAGCGCGTGAAGCGCATCCCCTTCGCCGCAAGCCCATCGAGCACGGGCGTAGAGACGTGCTTCTCCCCGTAACAGCCGAGGTGCGGGCCGAAGTCCTCCGCGATAAGCCAGAGGATGTTTGGCTTCGCCGATTCAGCAAAGGCGGGCACGGCGAGGCAGAGAAAAGCAGCGAGACGGAGCAGAGACATGGAGGCAGGTTGCCAGAATCGGCCCCGTTTGTGCAAGCCCGTAGTGAATGAAGTGGTCACGAAGTGTCCCCGCAGCAGTGCCAAAGGATGAAAAACGTTCCATCGGCAAGTCTGCGGAAGTGCAGAGGTGACAGCGGGAGGGGGACAAGCTTTCAACAGCGCACTCCCGATCATGCGTGTCGTCTCCAAACTTCTCCCGCTGTTTGTCCTGCCAGTCCTCGCGGCTGATCCTGCTGCGAAACTTCCTGAACTCGTCATCACCGCCACGCGCAGCGATGCCGATGTGAAGAAAGTCCCTGCCCAGGTGCGGCAGGTGAGCGGTGAGCAACTCCAAGAACGTCAGGTGCGCACGCTGCCCGAGGCTCTGCGTGAAGTCCCCGGCGTCTTTGTCCAGAAAACCTCCAACGGCCAGGGCTCCCCCTTTATCCGCGGTTTCACCGGCTTCCGAAACCTCACCCTGATCGACGGCATCCGCTTCAACAACAGCATCTTCCGCGAAGGCCCGAACCAGTACCTCAACACCATCGACTCGTATGCCATCGACCGCATCGAGCTCGTGCCAGGGCAGGGGAGTGTGCTTTACGGCAGCGACTCCATCGGCGGCACGCTGAATCTTTTCACGAAAGGCTCCGGCTTCCAGAATGAAGGCGAAGGCTTCTTCTTCCACGGGCTCAGCTCCTATCGCGGCTCCACCGGTGAGGAAAGCAGCGTCATGCGCCAGGAACTTCAGTTTGGTGAAGGCCAGAAGTGGGGACTGCATCTCGGCGCCAGCCTCAAATACTTTGGCGACGTGCATGACCCAAAGCTGGGAGACCAGCCCCACACCGGCTATGACGAATGGGCCTACGATGTCCGCTTTGACCTCGC
>JBILPY010000662.1:0-2962 GCA_044373575.1 Prosthecobacter sp.
GTTTCGACATCGTAGAGCAGTCCGGTCCGTCCGTGATCGATGAGATCGAGAGGCCCGGAGGTGCGGGAGGAGATGACGGGTGTGCCAGCGGCCCAGGCTTCGAGAATGACGATGCCGAAGGGCTCGGCGGTGCTGCTGAGAGCAAAGACGCGCGCCTGCTGGATGAGGCCGATGAGTTCGGGCGAACCCGAGGCAAGGCCGCCAGTGAGCAGCACATCGTTCTGCAGACCGAGGCGTTCGATCTCGCGATGCAACTCTTCGACGACATGCTGCGTGGTGCCTGCGCCGATGAGGACGAGCATGGCCTTCGGATGGCGGCGTTTGATCTCGGGAAGCTGCCGCACGAGCCAGGGGAGGTTCTTGGCGGGATCGAGGCGGGCCACTTTGACGATGAGATCGCGTCCGGCGATCTGCGGGAAGGCCTTCAATGCAGCAGCTCGATGATCCACAGCATACTGCGCGGCAGGGACGCTGTGCGGCTGCACGATGACGCGCTGATGCGGATACTTTTGCTGGAGCAACTGTGCCTCGCGCGGATTGCAGGTGAAGATGGCATCGGTGAGTTCCAAAACGCGCCGACTTTGCACCAGCGCACCGAGAGCCTTGCCCCATTCGAAGCCGCTTTTCAGCGGTGCGGTGAGTTGTTCATTCACCTCGGAAGGGATGTCGAGCGCACCGCCGTGCAGAGTGACGACATGTGGGATCTTTTTCCACCGCGCAACCCGGAGGCCGATACCTGCGATGCGGTTGAGCGCGTGCGAGTGGATGACATCGGCGGGGCTTTGCAGAAGCTGCGCGAAGAGATCGAAGGAGAAGAGATTGCCGCCCCAGGAGACAAGTTCATCCCGGTGCCGCTGAGTGATGCCAGACACAGGCGCGAAGGCATGATAACGGCTCACTTTGACACCCACATCGCGGATGGGATCGCTATCACCTAAGGTTGCGCAGTGAGGGGCGTGAACGGCGGAGGAGATGTCATGTGTTTGCAGCCCCTGGATGAGACGCAGCACGGCGGTCTCGGTGCCGCCCCATTGAGAAGGATCGTATTTGCGGAAGATGTGGGAGATGTGCATGAATGTTAGGCGGGTTGCAGCACAGCGACAGTTTTCGATTTGAGAAATGGCAGGCGTCCGCGGATGGCAGAGCGTTCCTCCGACTTCAAGGCAGCTTGCCACAACGCCCATACCGTCACGGTGGCGGCTAGGCCGCCCGGTAGGAACGTGGAGAGCAGGAGGCCGCCTTGAAGCGGAGGAAAGTGGGGGGCGATGCCGAGGATGAGCACGGCAGGCAGGCTGCAAAGCACTGGGGCGAGCAGGGTTTCGCGCAGCAGACGGAGCGGATGGATGCCGATGTCGCAGGCCATCCAGGGCCAGAGCTTGAACCAGCCAAAGAAGAGCGTGGGAATGAGTGAGCCAATGGCGACGCTGACGACACTGCGGAAAGTGAGCACGAGCGTGATGCTGAGTGCGAGATTGGCCACAGCCTCGCCGATGCCGAGCCACATGAGGCGGCGCTCATGGCCGGTCATCATGTAGATGCGTTTGCTGACGCTGTGCGTGAGGGTGGAGGTGTAGAACCAGAAGAGCAGTACCTGGGCCACGAGAACGGTCTCGCGATTCATGGCGGAGTCGCCCGTGAGCAGGTGGAGAAGATGCTCCAGCTCAAACGCACAGAAGATGTAGAGCGGCGTGGAGATCAGCGAACTCCAGCGGGTGCCACGGCGGAGGAGATCCCGCACGGACTCATGATCACCACAGGCATGCAAGTGAGCCGCAGCTGGCGAAAGCGTGTCTTGGAGTTGCTTCGTGAACTGAGCGAAGACCTCAGCGACCTTGGCTCCCGCTTGATACAGAGCGATGGCGCTCACAGAAAGCGTGGCGCCGAGCACAAGCTGGTCCGTTTTGCCGAGAATGATGTTCGTGGCGGTGCTGATGTAGGCGAAGATGGAGAACGCCATTGTTTCACGCATGATGGAGCGTGAGAAGAGTCGAGGCCGAAGGCGGACCTCGGGCATGTGCTTGAGGGCAAAGAAGGCGGCAAGCAGATCTGGCACCAGAGCAAAGAACAGCGCGGTGATCATGATGCTCATGAAGCTCCAGCCAGCGTAAACAGCCCAGGCGATGACGCCGAGACGCGCCAGCATGGCTCCGGTGGTGATGTTGTTTGCCAAGCTGATGCGCTGTTGCCCCCGCAGGATCTCTGGGAAGATACCCAGAGGAAACGCGAGCCCGATAGCAGCGAAGAATACGATCAGCGCGATGCGAAACTCGTCATGGTTCGCGGGAGAGACATCGAAGAGCTGGATAAGTTGATGAGACCCGAGCGTGACCACTCCCGCGAGCCCAATCGCAACAGCGAGATAGAAGAAGAGAATCGTGCTAAGCACATGGCTGAGCTGAGTCCAGTCTTTGGAGACGGAAAGCTCCGCCACGCGCTTCTGCGCGGCGAATCCAAAGCCAAAATCGAGCAGGATGCCGTAGCCGAAGACGCTCCACAGCAGCGACCAGAACCCGAAAGCCTCCTTGGGCAGCGATTGATAGAGCAGCCTGAAGGTCACAAGCCCCACAACAATGCCGACGGCGGTGCGAAGGTAGTTGGAGAGTGCGTTGCTCCAGATGCGGTGTTGGACATCGGTGTAGGTCATGTGCGTGCCGAAGTGTGCTCGCTGATGGTTGGATGGACAATCCCCCCAGGTGGGTGGTGAATCGTCGAATGGCCAAAAAAAGGGCCGGAATAAACACATCTTCCGGCCCCTAACCATACCAACAAAGAATTGGGATTTGTCAGCGCACGAACAGCCAAGTGTTTTCTTCGACGCTCTGAGTCCGGAAACCGAGTGCGTGGAGTTGGTCGATGACGCGTTGGTTGGCGTCTTCACCGACGATGCTGGGGTGAAGCTCGATGATGATGCGGGTGACGGCTTTTGGGAGTTGGGTGAAGTCGAGGTAGGTCTCGGCACCTT
>JBILPY010000119.1:0-9605 GCA_044373575.1 Prosthecobacter sp.
TGATCAGCGGTGTCCGCATTTCTCCCGCCACCACTATCGTCCGCGATGGCGATCCCGTGACGGTGAACTGGAACGCCAGCGGCGGCACCGGACGCATCGCCGCGTGGCGGATCGATCTCTTCGGCGTGCTGCCGCACAAAGCCGTCCCCGTGCTGCCCATCCCGCTCGCCTCCATTCCGCTCACGCCTTCCGGCTTTGTTCCCCCCGGTGTCTCCACGCCTGTCAGCCGCGTGATGCCCGCGATCAACCGAACGAACATTGCCGCCCTGCTCAGTGGTGCCGAGGCGCTCTATCTCTACGTCCAGCCGCGAGTCACCGCGCTGGACTCCTTCGGCTTCGTCGTCACCTCCGCGAATGGCTCGCTACTGCCTCTTTTCCCCTCCGGTGCCACCGTGCCTGCCGTGCAGACTCGTCGGGGCGGCGTGTTGGCACCTTTGCCTCCAGGCAATGCCCCGGCCCCCTCTTTCCAAGTCGTGCCGCCTGCTCCTGCGCTACCTTTGCCATGGGCGGGCATGCCGCTGGCAGATCCGCTGGCCGTTCGGAATGCCTGGAGCCTTGTGGCCGAGCACGGTAGCCACTTCGGACTGCTCTTTGCCAGTCATGAAAATATCCCCGGAGCCGTGCATCTGCCCGCCTGGAGCACGGCGGTGCGCCCCACGGGCGATGGCAATGAAGTCATGACCATCCGCTTCGAGGGGATGGTGCCCGTGCCCGCTGCCGCGAATGGATTTCGCGCCGTGGCGCATGTCGGCTTTATCGGCGGTTCCTCACCCGCCACCACCGGGAAGGTCGAGGCACGCGCCGAACTTAGCAGTGGTCCCATCCGGCGAGACATGGCCGATGCGATCATGCCATTCCCCTTTGGCGCGCAGCCCTTCTTCACGCTCGGCACAGCAGTCGCCCCGCTGGCGATTTCAAAGGCCGCCCCGCTCATGCTCATCGACCTGCCGTTGCGCTTTGATCGCCTGACTGCCGGAACATTCGCCGGCTACCCACTCTCTCCCGTGAACCCTGGTGCTTACCTCGCGCCCGCACCGCCGTGGAATGCCGCCACCTTTGGCTTCAACGCCGCTGCCTATGCTGCCCAGCTTGGCACCGGCAACATGTTCATCACCCTCACCTTCAAGTTCCGCCTCACCACGACTGATGTCACCGACGCAGTTGGGGTGATCGGAGTTCGCCTCGTCCCGGATAACACGCCATGAAAACGTTCCTCCTCCTTTGCGTCGTCCTCTTTGCTCCCGCCGCACTTTTTGCCCAGCCTCTGCCCGCCGTGCATGGCCGCGTCTATGGCCAGGACGAAAAGGGTGCCAATCTCGGCCCCGTGCCTGGGGCAAAGATCGAGCTGCTCTCCGCCAAAAGTGGCACCGTCATTGCCACGGCCACCGCTGACTCACCGGGCGGCTACTTCCAGATCAAAGACCTGCCGCATGCCGATTACGCCTACCGCGTGACCGCTGCCGGATTCAAGACCGAGGACGAAAAGCGCGGCTTCAAAGTCCCGCAGACCTCGCTCGAATATGTCCACGACTTCCTCCTCACCCGTCCGCCGCCGAAGCGTGAGCGCTGTGATGTCCCCGTGCTCGTGGTGAAGCGTGTCAGCATCGGCACCAATGACGCCGACACCGTCCGGCTGCCCGCCGCCTCGGCCAGCCTTCTCCTGCGCCCGAACTCCCCGAAGATCGCCACGCCGCCGAACCAACCTTTTGTCTCCAGTGCCAAAGGCGACCTGCTTCTCAAAGACCTTGCCGTCGGCGATTACAGCGTCGCCATCGAGGCTCCCGACGCCCAGCCTTTCATCGGTACGCTTCAGGTGAAGTGCGACAGCGCCGACCAGATCGTCTTTGAGCTGCAGCCCTGCGATGCCGTCCTGCACAGCTTCGTCCGCACGCTCCTTCGCGAAGGCTGGGGCCGCACACCTGCCGCGAAAGCCCCCGCCCAGGCCTACCAGGCCGCCGCGCGCGGAGCGGGCCCAAACCCCGCACTCGACTACGCCCGCGCTCTGTCCCAGCTCAGCGCCGGGAGCTACGACGACGCCATGAAAAGCCTCGCTGCTACCATCGCTAGGAAGCCCGGAACCGTCACCGCCCGGGCCAGCGAGATGCAGCTCTGGATGTCCCTGGTCCTCCATCAGCCCGCCCAGGCCCTGCGAGACGCCCGCAGTTGGAGCAAGCAGTTGTCTCCCGACACCAGCGCCAGCCCAGCGGCGCGCGATACCGCCTACCTTTGCGGCATTGCCCTCGGCCTCGTCCAGGGACCGTGGAAGCCGGATGTCCCCGCCGGTGAGTCTGTCCTCTTTGAGCGCGACCTCCTCGCCGCCTTGCCCGGCGACCTCCGCCCCCAGGTGGAGAAAGCCCGCGACAGCGTCACCGCCACCTTTGCCAAACTCAAAGCAGGTGCCGACTCCGAGCGCGGCCGCATCGCCGCTGAGGCAGGCGACAAAATGAAGGCCGCCATCGCCCGCATCGAAGACCGGCAGACCGCCATCGAAAACGAAGTCGCCCAAATCGATGCCGAGCTTCAGGGGTTCCAGGGCATGGCTCAGGCGGGCGATCAAAGCCGCATCCAGATCATCGGCTTCAGCCAGCAGCGTCAGGCGCTCGCCGTGCAGATGCGATCCCTTCAGGCCCGACTTCAACAGCTCGCCGCCATGATGTCCCAGACCCGGCAGATGCCACCCACCCCCCAGCCACGTCTCCCACAAAAAAACGGCCAGCGCAGCACCAGCCCGACCTTCGTCCCCCAGCAGCCGACTCCCCAGCCGATGAATCCCCAGCTTCAGAACGAGATGCGGCAGATCCAGACTCAGCTCGCCGTCCTCCAGAATCAGGACGCCCAACTCGCGGCGAGACAGGTCAATGCCCAGAACCAGTCACCACGCCCCGCCGGAGCTTCGCCGGCTGGCATCGAGGCTAAGCTGAAACGTCGCGAAGCCCTCGCCCAGGAGTCCGCCATGCTCGATCAGCAGCTTGTGGACTCCTCCAACGGCACTCCAACCGCCAACCCAGAGGCCACCGGTCTCGCCCGCCGTGCCCGTTTGGTGAAAACCTACCACGACCTCCCTCTGGAAGATCGCCGTCAGGAACTGCTGAAGCTGTTCAACTGCGGTGCCGCCAAGGAAGACACTCGACCAGCCGCCAACGCGCAGCCTGTCGAGATCCTCGAAAAAGACTTCCCGTCCCAGCCTGTGCGCTGAGGCAGGCTAAGCCCTCGCCGCCAGCTTCAGCCGGAACTTTTCCACCGCAGCCATGATTAGCGGGTCTGCCTGCACTTCGGCAGGAAGATTGGCGACATCGGCGGCTGTGGTTTCGCTGCTGCCAGAAGCCTCGGTGGGCTTGCTTTCGGGCTTGGCGATCTCCGACTTGAGATCAGGCACGGCGGCGGGTCTCGGTGCGGGCTCATCGAAGAGCCCAAAGCCGATCTCGCTGGCCAGAGGCGGTGCCAGTGAGGCATCGATGACGAAGTCGAACTTCACCGGCAAGCCGAGAATCTCCTCCGCGATGCCTTCCAGGAACTTCTTCTGATTGTCGCGATTCAGGCTGTCCTTGGCGTGCTCTTCCGTGGTGGGGAAGCCGACCTTGATTGTGCCTCGGGTGAAGGAAAGGACAGTGCCCAGCCTCACCCAGCTCACCACGAGCGCCCGGCGCTCTTGAACGACGGCGGTGAAGTCGGTCCAGAACTGGTCCTTGTCCATGTTCGTCGGCACGGGGGCTGCCGCAGGAGCTGGTTCGGGTTTGGGCTGAGGAGTTGGTGCTGGCTCCGGCTTGGGCTCGGGGACCGCGACCGGTGCAGGCGCTGGTTTCGGTTCTGGAGCAGGGGCCGGTGCAGCCTCGGCCCAGGGGGCTGGCTCGGGCTTGGGTTCAGGAGCGCGGTTGTAAACAGGTGCAGGCGCAGCCACGACGGATGGCGCGGCTTTCACAGGAGCGGCGGCGCGGGCGGTGACGACCGGACGCGGTGCAGGCTTCGGCAGACCTTCCGCACTGCCGCTGTCCAGCGCCTCGATCACGTCGCTAAGACTGACTTCATTGAAGTGCTGCACCGCCTGGATAACTCCAAGCTCAAGGTGCAGGCGCTTGTTCGTGGCCCAGCGCATCCGCGCATCCACTTCGGCCAGTCCATCGACGACACGCAGGAGCTGCTCCGTCGAGGCCATCTGGCATTGATTCGTCACCATCTGGGCGATGTCCGGCTCCAGGTCTTCGGCACCCGCTTCCGGGTCGGCCTGACTCACCAGCACGGTGCGCAGGTGCTGAATGAGGTCGCTCAGCAGCTTGCCGAGGTCTTTGCCCGCCTCGCTCGTGTCATGGACGAGTTGCAAGGCACCCACGGTATCACTTTCCAGGATGTTCTGCACGAGCTGCGCCACCGTTTGCACGGAGGTGAAGCCAAAGATCTCCAGCACATCCTGCTCGCGGATGTGATTGCCGCAGAAGGCCACGAGCTGATCCATCATGGACTGCGCATCGCGCATCCCGCCGTCCGCCCCTTTGCCGATGGCAAAGGCTGCCTTCTCATCTAGGTCCACGCCTTCTTCCTTCGCGATGTGCAGCAGGTGATTGGCGATGATCGTCAGCGGGATGCGGCGCAGATCGAAGCGCTGGCAGCGGCTGATGATCGTGGGCAGGATCTTGTTCGCCTCCGTGGTGGCAAAAATGAACTTCACATGCGGAGGCGGCTCTTCCAGCGTCTTCAGCAGGGCATTAAAGGCCGCCGTGGAGAGCATGTGGACCTCGTCGATGTAGTAGATTTTATACCGGCAGCGGGAGGGGGCATACTTCACGCTCTCGCGGAGGTCGCGCACCTGATCCACGCCGTTGTTGCTGGCACCGTCGATCTCCATCACGTCCAGGCAGTTGCCCTCGGCGATCTCTTTGCAGAGCGGATCTTCGGGATCGAAGTCGATGCTCGGGCCGTTCGGGCAGTTCAGCGCCTTGGCAAAGATGCGGGCCGTGGAGGTCTTCCCCGTGCCACGGGGGCCGACGAAGAGATAAGCATGGGCCAGCCGATCCTGCGCGATGGCATTGCGAAGGGTGCGGACGACGTGCTCCTGGCCGAGCACATCGGCGAATGTCTTGGGGCGATACTTGCGGGCGAAAACCTGGTAACTCACGCGCCGATGCTAGCGTGTCACAGAAGCGAGGCGAGGGGATTTTTGGTGTTCAAGGCTTTCGCTGCCCTCTGGGGGGATATGTGACACCTTTAACTTTTCCTGCGGAATCATTTCCTCAATGAATCCCTCAGTTGCAGGAGGCGATCTTCTCGCTAGGCACACTCTCATCATGACCCAAGCCTTCGAAATCCTCGGCAAGTTTGACCACGAAAGTGACTGCCAAAAACTCCTTTATGCTCCGCTGACGCAGAAGCTGACCTTCCGCGAGTCGAACGTCTATCGCGTGGACTATGAGGGCGACTCCGCAGCGCTGGAGGCCTTCGTCTGTCAGGTGCTGCTGGACCCGATCAGCCAGGAGATGCGTGACGCCACCACGCCCGCCTTTGAGAAGGCAGCCTTCGTTCTCGATTACGGCATGAAGGGTGGTGCACTGGATCTGGAAAAAGAAACCATCCTCGGCTACTTCCGCTCTCTCTCGAACCCTGGCTTCAGCATCACGAAGCTGACTCTGCGCAAGCGCATCTACGTCTTCGGTGACAACGCCCCCGACGCTCCCTTTGTGCGAGACATCTGCAACGCGGCGATCCACACTTGGGAAGTGAAGCGTGCGGCTTGAATGAGCGCGTTTGGTTGAGCTTGTGAAATTTTTCACAAAATCGGGTTGCCGCCATCTTTACGGCTCCGATACTCGTTTCCGACTCTGACTTTCTCCCCCCATGCCTGCTCCTGAAACCGCTCCCGCCCCCGCCGCTCTTCCTCCTGCGGATTTGGTCAATGTCCAGATCGACGGCGTGTGGCACAAGTTCCCCAAGGGAACCCGCATGATCGAGGCCTGCAAGCAGGTGCAGAAAGAGGTGCCGCATTACTGCTACCACCCAAAGCTTTCCTCCCCCGGCAACTGCCGCATGTGCCTCGTCGAGATGGGCATGCCGCCACGTCCGGCTCCAGGCACGGAGCCTGAAAAAGACGAGCACGGGATGCCGAAGATCGGTTGGATGCCACGTCCGGTTATCGCGTGCGCAAACACGGTGGCCGAGGGCATGGGCATCCGCACCGAGTCCACGCTGACGCAGGAAGTTCGCAAGGGCGTGATGGAGTTTCTCCTCATCAATCACCCGCTCGACTGCCCGATCTGCGACCAAGCGGGCGAGTGCCGCCTGCAGGAATTCAGCGTCGAGCACGGCAAGGGCGAGAGCCGCTTTCGTGAAGAGAAGGTCAAAAAACCGAAGAACGTCGATATCGGCCCGCGTGTCCGTCTCGATGACGAGCGCTGCATCATGTGCAGCCGCTGCATCCGCTTCACCGCTGAGATCGCCGATGATCCCGTGCTGGGCTTCACGGAGCGCGGCAGCTTCACCACGTTGGCGGTGCATCCCGGCAAGCGTCTGGAGAACAACTACTCACTCAACACCGTCGATATCTGCCCCGTCGGCGCTTTGACCTCGAACGACTTCCGTTTCCAGCAGCGTGTCTGGTTCCTGAGTGAAACGAACAGCCTCTGCACCAAATGCGGCCGCGGCTGCAACACGGAAATCGGTGCCCGTGGCGACACGATCTACCGCCAGACGCCGCGCGATAACAACGACGTGAACTCAAACTGGATGTGCGATCAGGGCCGTCTCGACTTCCACTTTGTGAACAGCGAGTTCCGCCTCACCGACCCGATGGTGAAGAGCGCTGGCAAGCATGAAGTCACCTCCTGGAAGAAGGCCATCCAAGCCGTTGCTGACGCTGCCAGTGGTGTGAAGGGCGAGGAGATCGCCATCATCGCCAGTGCGCGCATGACCAATGAAGAACTCTTCTTCGTGAAACAGCTAGCCAAGACCCTCGGCACCGAGAACGTCGATGTCATCCCTCGCACCGGCGGCGCTGACAACTACCTGCGTGCCGACGACCTGAATCCAAACACGACGGGGGCCAAGCAGATCCTCGGCAGCGAGCCTGGATCAAAGCTCGCAGGCATCACCGAACTCATGAGCCGCGGACGTCTCCGTGTCGTGCTCGCCCTCGGCGAAAACCTGCTGAAGGCTGGCTTTACGCAGCGTGACCTGGAGAAGGTCAATTGCCTCGTCTCCCTGCACATTCTCGCCAACCCGAGCGCTGAACTCAGCCATGTGGTGCTTCCTGGCAACGCCTACGCTGAAAAGCGCGGCAGCATGATCAATGTCACCGGTCGTCTCCAGCGCCTGAACAAGGCCGTGAACGCACCCGGCAGCGCTCGTGACACTTGGGAAATCCTGCGCGATCTCGTTGTCGCCTGCGGAGGTTCCAATGGTCTGCACAGCATTGAGGACGTCTTCAGCCGTCTCGCCGCCGAAGTGTCCGCCTTTGCCGGACTCAGCTTCGCGAAGATCGGCGACCTCGGCGTCCAGATCATCGAAACTGGCGAGAAGATCCCCCTGCTTGAGCGCGAAAAAGAGCGCAAGACCAAGGGCATCATCGTTGGCTGATTCAGTTTCAAATGACCTCAGTATCCGAACGGCATCACTTGGGTGATGCCGTTCGCGTATAAGAGCCATCACGAGAAGAGATGTACTGGCTCCTTCGACAAGTCGTTATCGTCTGTGTAAACCAACCTTACCATGACCTCATCTCACGAAGTTATTATCATTGGCGGCGGTCCTGCGGGCGCCAGTACGGCGGCTATTTTGGCGGAGCAGGGGCATCGGGTGCTCATTTTGGAGCGGGAAAAATTCCCGCGCTACCATGTCGGTGAGTCGCTCATTCCCTTCACCTTTGGACCGCTGGAGCGGCTGGGGATGATCCCGAAGATGCGCGGCTCCCACTTCGTGAAAAAATATAGTGTCAACTTCGTGCAACCGGATGGGCGGAAGTCGCAGCCGTTTTATTTCCACACCCGCTACGACAAGGAAACCGTCGCCCAGACCTGGCAGGTCATGCGTTCGGAGTTCGACCAGATGCTGCTCGACAATGCCCGCGAAAAAGGCGCGGAGGTGCGTGAGGAAACGAAGGTCACGCAGCTCGTGCGCAACGACAGCGGCCACGTCATCGGCGTGGAGGCGGAGTCGAAGGACGGCACCAAGCAAACCCTGCTGGCAAAGCTCGTCGTCGATGCCACGGGCAAGGAAGCCTTTGCCTCGAACCGCCTCGGCTGGCGTGTCGGTGATCCTTATCTGAACAAGGTGGCCGTATGGACCTATTACAAAGGCTCGAAGCGCGCTGGAGGCATCGACGAAGGCGGCACGACCATCGCTTTCATTCCCGACAAAGGCTGGTTCTGGCACATCCCGATGCATGGGGACATGGTCAGCGTTGGCGTCGTGGCGGAGGGCAAGTATCTCAGCCGTGACGGCGTGCGTGATCCGAAGACGATGTTTGATCGCGAGATCGGCGAGAACCAGTGGATCAAGGAATACCTCTCCACGGGTGAATCCACCGGCGAGTTCTGGATCACCAGTGAGTATTCGCGTCACTCGAAGTACGGCTGCTCCCAGGGCTTGCTGCTCGTCGGGGATGCCTTCGCCTTTCTCGACCCCGTCTTCAGCAGCGGAGTGATGTTGGCGATGAAGAGCGGCGTCATGGCGGGCGATGCCATTCATGAGGCGCTCACGGCTGGGGATGTCTCCCCGGAGCGCTTCGCCGAATATGGGCGGCAGTTGCGCACGGGCGTGGAGAACATGCGGAAGCTCATCTATGCCTTCTACGATCCAAACTTCTCTTTCAAGGACGTGGTCATGAAGCACCCCGATGCCGGACCCGAGATCACCGACTGCCTCTCCGGCGACGTGAACAAGGACTACAGCCTCCTCTGGGAACGCATCTCCGAGTTCGTGAAACTTCCCGAAGACCTGCCTTACGGTGTGCCGCTGGCGGCGTGAGCTTTAATCGCTGAGATCAGATGCCATCCACCGCTTGATGATCAGTGGGAAAGGGTTGCTCCCTGAGCCGGTACCATTAGAGCTTCCGGCAGCAATCCCATGACACGACTTCTTTTTCTCGCGAGCCTTCTCGCTTTAGGTCCACTTTTCTCGGCAGAGAGACAGGTGGCTATGCCGGTGTTTGGGACAAAAAATTACTGCGAGTACGTGCCCGGCGAACTGCCCCTGGTGATCTCGGTTCCACATGGTGGCAGGTTGAAACCCGACGACGTGGCGAGCCGCACTTATGGTGTGCGCAGTGAGGACTCGAATACTCAGGATCTGGCGCGGCGCATCTCTGCGGAGATAAGGAAGGCGACAGGGAAGCAGATGCCGCTGGTGATCAGTCACCTCCATCGGAGCAAGCTGGACCCGAACCGAGAGATCAAGGAAGGTGCCCAACGAGACAAGACTGCGGAGCAGGTCTGGGGCGAGTACCACGCCTTCCTGGCTGAGGCACTCAAGGCGGCGATTGCGCGGCACGGACGGGCCTTCTTTATCGACCTGCATGGGCAAAGCCATCCCGAAGTGCGCGTGGAGCTGGGTTACCTGCACTCCGCAGAGGATTATCAAAAGCCTGCTGCTGATCTAAACTCGCCCGCCTTCATCAAGACAGG
>JBILPY010000663.1:0-2961 GCA_044373575.1 Prosthecobacter sp.
GATTCTCCGCATCTGAGCTGCGCAGACCTGCAAGGAGGAGTTCGCAGATATAAACGGTGCGCTCGATGCGGTGCCCCATGTCCAGGAACATCCATCCGTGTGCGCGTGTCATGTTTTCCTTCGCCAAACCGTGGAAGGAGGCGAGCTCGAGGATGATGCGCGTGAGCACGTTCAGCGCGTCCGACATCGGTGTGACGCTCGGCGTGTTGTCGAAGGTGTCGAGCGCATCGCTGAGCTGGCTGATGACGCGCCAGGTATCCACGGAGATACGATCCCGCAGCAGCACGCCGATCCGCTGGATGTGCTGAACGCTGGAGCGGATGCTCGCAGGATGTTCCGGGTCAAAGATGGCTTGCAGCAGCCGCGCCTCGAGCTGCTCCTGCTGGGCGGCGAGCAGCGATACTTCGGGCACTTTTTCCAGCACGCCGAGACTCTTCAGCGCCTCCAGCAAAGGCAGCAGCAGCGGTGTCTCACTCATCCCGCTCTCCGGTGAGCAACGCAGCAGCGTGGAGCGCAGCAGACGTGCCGCAGACTCCGCGCGCTCCGCATAACGTCCGAGCCAGTAGAGGTGATTTGCCACACGACTGCCGAGATTGTGTCCCACACGACGCAACTCCACCGGCGTTCTTGTGGAGGAGAGCAGCGTGATGTTTTCCACCGGCCCATCACTGATCACCCAGGTATCCTTGCTGCTGCCGCCTTTCTGCATGGAAACCAGCGGTGAGTCCAAACTCGCCGCCACCCGAGTGAGAGCACCGGGCATCACCATGTAGCCGTCTTTCGTCGCGATGAGATAGACACGCACGCTGATCGGCTTGTGTACCAGACGTCCATCCTGCCAGGCCGGCGTCGTGGAGAAGGTGATTTGCTCCTGCGCCGTCCACCGGTCTGGGGCAAAGCGCATCCGCTCCAATAGCTTGGCGCGCTCGGCAGAGGAAAGATGGGCACCAAAGTGAACCTCGCGTCCACGCACACGGAAGGCACTCTTGATGACGAGGCGTTCAATGTTTTTTTCCACCTCACCTCTTGGGCGCTCCTGTCCGCACCACCAAGTCGCCACGGAAGGCATGAGCAGGTTTTCGCCGAGTAATTTGCGGCTCAGGATGGGCAGGAAAGCCATCAAGGCAGGAGCCTCGACGAGCCCGGAGCCGAGCGCATTCGCCAAGGCGACATTGCCCGCGCGCACAGCACGCACGAGGCCTGGCACTCCCAGCATGGAGTCATTGCGCAGTTCCAGGGGATCACAGAAATCATCATCCACTCGGCGAAGAATCACATCCACCGGCTCCAAACCGCTAAGCGTCTTCAAATAGACCCGGTCATCACGCACTGTGAGGTCCTCGCCCTCGACCAGCGTGTAGCCGAGGTAACGCGCCAGGTACGCCTGCTCAAAATAGGTTTCATTGTACGGCCCGGGCGTCAGCAGCACGACACGCGGCTCAGCCACAGGCCTGCGAGCCAGAGCGGCGAGAGACTGCTGCATCTGGCGGAAGAAGCCCGCAAGCCTGCGCACGCGTGCATCACGGAAGACATCCGGCAGCAGGCGCGAGGTGATGAGACGGTTCTCCAGAGCGTAGCCTGCGCCCGTGGGGATCTGCGTGCGGTCAGCGATCACCCACCACCGTCCGTCAGGAGAGCGGGCGATGTCTGCCCCATAGATTTGCAGAGGCTTTTCATCAGGCAGTTTGATGCCATGGCAGGGCCGAAGGTAAGCAGGCTGCGCCAGCACGAGTGCCGCCGGCATGTCGCCTTTGCGGATGAGTTCCTGCGGGCCGTAACTGTCCACGAGAATCTTGTTCAGGAGGGTGGCACGCTGGATCAGCGCCTTCTCGATGCCCTCCCACTCGCGGGAGGAGATAACGAAGGGGACCGGATCCATCTGCCAGGGCGTGTCCATACCCTGCTCGCCGTCATAGACATTAAAAGTCACTCCGCGCTCCGCCAGCAATCGGCGAGCCGTGTCGGAGAGGCGCTTCACCCCAGGTGTGTCACGTCTCTGGAGGTCCGTAATGACCGGTTCGTAATGTGCGCGCACCTTGCCCGCCGCATCGCGCAGCTCATTGTAATGACCGTGGGAGTGGGCGATGTCCAGACGTGGAACCTCAGCCTTGGGTGACGAGGGCGAGACTGGGGAAGTGCTTTGCGATTGGAAGATCAATTCGGGGCTGGAAATTGGGGTCGGTTGAAACGCGGACATTAGGGACTCGTCCCCGCCAGCGCATCCATTTTATGCATTATCACGCAAGGTTTATGCCAGTTCCCAGGTGGAACCTGCCGTACCTTCCGACACTCTTCACATCTTCTTAACGCTCTCTTGCGCCCCCTTCACTGGCAGCCTCATCACTCCCGCAGAGCGTCGGGTCGTCATGAAAGAACAAGAAAGTCACGGTCTCCACAAGCTCTCCACCGCCACCCTCGTCATCGCGGCGCTCGGCGTGGTGTTCGGCGACATCGGCACGAGCCCGATCTACACGCTGAAGGAGTGCTTCAGCCCGCACAGTCCGCATCACATCGACCCGACACACGCCCACATCCTCGGCGTCGTCTCGCTGGTTCTCTGGGCACTGATTTTGCTCATCTGTGTGAAGTATCTCGTCTTCATCCTGCGGGCCGACAACAAAGGCGAGGGCGGCGTGCTCTCGCTCATGGCGCTGGCCTCGCATGGCATGAGCGAAACGATGAAGCGCCGTGTCGTCATCGTGCTGCTCGGACTCTTCGGTGCCGCGCTGCTCTTTGGTGATGGCATCATCACGCCTGCCATCTCCGTGCTCAGCGCAGTCGAGGGTCTCAAGGATGGCCGATTGCTCGGTGCGGCTCCCACGGACGTGCTCGCGGCGGAAGCATGGAATCATCAGATGCAGTGGCTCATCATGGGAATCACCATCGTGATCCTCATCGTGCTGTTTTCGGTGCAGTTTCTCGGCACAGCCAAAGTGGGGCGCTTTTTCGGCCCCATCACCG
>JBILPY010000120.1:0-9602 GCA_044373575.1 Prosthecobacter sp.
CCTGGAAAAACCAGCAGAAGGAAATCGAGCACATTCAGGAATTCATCGACCGCTTCCGCTCCGTCGCGTCTAAGTCTGCGCAGGCGCAGAGCCGCGAGCGTCAGCTCGAAAAGATGGACAAGCTGGACAAACCGCGCCCGCTGCGGAAGGCCTTCCGCTTCAATTTCCCCCAGCCGCAACGCAGCGGCCAGCGCGTCATCGCGCTCACCGACATCCATCAGGCCTACGGCGAAAAGAAGGTCTATACCGGCCTCGATCTCGAAGTGGAAAAGGGCGAGCGCACCGTGCTCGTCGGCCCGAACGGCTCCGGCAAATCCACGCTCATCAAGATCATGGCTGGAGTCGTGCCTTTCCAAAAGGGCGACCGCAAATTCGGCACGAATGTGAAGATGGGCTACTTCTCCCAGCACCGCAGCGACACTCTGGAGCCCGAATGTACCATCCTCGAAGAACTCAAACGCTGCGCCCCCGAGCTGCGTGAAGACGACGCTCGCAGCATCCTCGGCAGCTTCCTCTTCAAGCGCGAGGACGTGTACAAGAAGTGCAAAGTCCTCTCTGGAGGTGAAAAGAGTCGCCTGAACCTCGTGAAGTTCCTCGTCGATCCGCCGAACCTCCTCCTCATGGACGAGCCCACGACGCATCTCGACATCTGGGCCATTGAGGGACTCATCCTCGCCCTCCAGAAGTTCGAAGGCACCCTCGTCTTCATCTCCCATGACGTGCATTTCATCCGCAGCATCGCCACGAAAGTCTTGCACATTAACAACGGCGTGGTCACGCCTTACTCAGGCGGCTACGACTACTACCTGGAGAAGACAGGGGCCGAAGAGAACGCGCGGGCTGCCGTGATAGCTGGCTAACCAGCCTTCTCAGATCCTCGAATCCAGCCTGAAGGGTTGGTATTGAGGTCACTGAGAGGCCTCCCGGCAGGGTTTTCAGCGAGAATTGATGCGCGATGATCTACATCGCAGCTGGAGCGCCGTGGCTTGAGGGGAACCGAACAAATGCTAAGTCGGGGTTGATGATTAGCTAAAATTTGATATTTTCTATAAATTATAGCAAATCACTAAACTTTGTCCTCCCGTCTCCAGAATCTCCGGCAGACTGCCAAATCGGCGGTCTTGGTGGCTTGTGGCCTCACCAAGCTGGCTAGGTGGCGGCTGAAGGGACAGGGCGTGGTGTTGACCTTCCATGGGATATGTGCGGACAGCACCCCCACTGGCGTACTGGATGACAGTCTGAATCTATCGCTTTCGACCTTCCGCGCTGTGTGTCGCCATCTGGCGGCGACCTACAAAGTCATGCCCTTGGCGGAAATGATGAGCCAGTTGAATGCCGGGCAAACTTTGCCCCGTGGTGCCGTGGCGATCACTTTTGATGATGGGCTGGCGTCGAACTACCACCTCGCCTTCCCCGTGCTGAAGGAGCTGGGTTTGCCTGCCACGATCTTCCTCGCCACGGGCTTCCTTGACGGAACGCATCCGCTCTGGTTTCAGGAAGTGGATGCCATCTTCCGGGCGCGCGGGGCCTCCAAGGCTGAGCTTTACCAAACATTCCGCCATCTCAAGACACTGCCTGATCCCGAGATGCGTGCTGCGATCGCCAAGCTGGGTTCGGCACCGAATCACAAGGCTCCGGTCACGACTCTGCCGATGACCTGGGATCAAGTCCGCGAGATGAAGGCCGGCAGGCTGATCGACTTCGGAGGGCACACGCACACGCACCCGATCCTCGGACGCTGCACGGTGGAGCAGCAGGCGGAGGAAATCCGCAAATGTCGCGAGCGCATCACGGCCGAGCTGGGCAGTGCGCCGACCCTCTTCGCCTACACCAATGGCGGCCTCCCAGACTTTACTGAAGATACGCAGCGACTCCTCGCCGAGCACGGATTCGAATCCGCCTTCACGATGATGCCTGCGCGTCTCACCGCCGCCAGGGCAAGATTTGCCCTGCCACGCTATGGCAACCCGACCTCGGTCATGGAGACGAATGCCACGGTTTCGGGTGCGTTTGAAATGGTGAAGCGATGGAGAGGAGGTGGCGCGTGAAGGCGATGTCACCCGTGATCTTGGGCCTGAGTGCTCAGTGCTCAGTGTTCAGTGTTCAGTTATTGAAAAGGCTGCGCCTACTTTCCAAGCGGGACACGTCCGCTACGCCAATCCAGACGGAGCACTGCGAACTGAACACTGAGCACTCTGCCAACTCGCCAGCTCCGCGCTTACACACTCTCGCCCACTTCATAGCCGCTCCCGCCGGTGGTGGTGCCGAGGCCATGATGAGGAACCTCGTGGCTGCCATGAATCGCGAACACTGGCGCACGGTGGTAATCGTGATGGATGGCCGCCCCTGGGCCAAGGAGATGGCCGAACTGCGAAGCGCGGGTGCCGAGGTGCATGATCTCGAATCCACTGCCTTTCTTCGCCCGAGCACGCTAAAGAAGCTGATCTGCCTGCTTCGCCAGGTGAAGCCCGATGTGCTGCAAACCTGGATGCACCACGCGGACTTCGTCGGTGGTTGGTGTGCGCGGATTGCAGGCGTGAAGAAGGTCGTCTGGGGCATTCATTGTCGGGAGATCCACACGAATCCGGGTGACTCCGAGATCAAAATGCGCGCTTTCCAGGCCCTCATTGCCGCCAGTTCTCGGGTGGTGCCCACACGCGTGATTTCATGCTCTGCGGCGGCGATCGAAGACCACGTTTCACTCGGCTATCCACGCCAGCGCATGACCTGGGTGCCGAATGGCATCGATACCTCCCGCTTCGTGCCGGATGCCGAAGCTCGCATGGCTCTGCGTCACGAACTGCGCGTGCCAGAAAGCGCCCCGCTCATCGGCTTCATCGGGCGCTTTCATGAAATGAAGGACCTCTCCACCTGGCTGCGCGCGGCAGCTCTTTTGCAGATGCGGAAGCCGGAGACGCACTTCTGGCTCTGTGGTGGCGAGGAGCATGAACTCGGCGAATGCCCCCGCGCGGCTCTTTCAGTGATGCCGCATCGAAACCAGATACACTTCACCGCCTTCCGCGACGATCCGCATCGCGTGTATCCAGCATTGGATGTCTTTTCCCTCGCCTCCCGCACGGAGGCATGTCCGATGACGATCATGGAGGCCATGTCCTGCGGCATTCCCTGCGTGACCACGGACGTGGGCGATTGTGCTCGACTGCTCGAAGGCGCTGGCCGCGTTGTGCCCGTGCGTGATCCCGAGTCTCTCGCGCTTGCCTGGGATACTACACTCGCTCACCCGCCAGCAGCTTCGGAGGTGCGGAAGATCGCCGTGGCGCGGTTTGACATCGCCGAAGCGACTCGTGGCTATGAAAAGGTATATCAAGAGGTGCTCGTGTCATGAAGTTGCCCTTCATCATTCTCATTTCATTCGCTGCGCCTCTCCTGGCAGAGGTTAAAATCGCACGCGTGGATGCCATGACGCGAGTCATGCGTGTGCAGGAGATCGCTGACATGGACGCCGCCATCGAGGCCGCGCGTGGGGAATGGGAGTCACTGCAGGTCGTGCTCACAGCCACACCGGGTGAAATCAAAGGCATCACGCTCGAAGCGACCGCGCTACAAGGCCCGGACGGCACCAGCATCCCCGCCCCCGAAGTCCTGCGTGAGCATTATGTGAAGGTCGTGAAGTCCACACCGATGTCGCCCCTGCCTGCCGGGGATTACCCGGATGCACTCGTCCCGCAGGATTTCCCCTGGCAGGTGTTGCCTGACGGGAAAGAGATCAACCAGCCTTGGTGGATCGATGTGCATGTGCCTTATGGCACGAAAGCAGGATTGTTTGCCGGTGAAGTCGTCGCCAAAAACACCCAGGGCACAGATGTCGCCCGCACGAAGCTGCTGCTGCGCGTGTCCGAATTCGACCTGCCTGTGGTGCCACGTTTGAAGTCCTCCATGATGACAGGTTACCGCCGGATGCTGGAGGTCCACGGCTTCAATCCTGACAAAGATCCGCCCACTGCCGCAGGTGTGGCGCTCGTGGAGCAGTATTACGACTTCATGGTGAAGCATCGTCTGGCCTTCGATCAAAGCCGCCAGACCTACCCTGATCCCGGTACGGGCAAACTGAACGCTGAGCGCGTCGAGAAGGCCATGCGCCAGCATCTGCTGCATCGTCACGCGGGCATGATCGGGCTCCCTCTCTGGCCTACCTGGCCGTTTGGTGATTCGCTGGGTAAAGATCGCGCCGCGGCCATGCGCTACTGTGCCGACTGGATGAAGCTGCTGCACAAGGCCAAAGCCGGAGAGCGTGGTTACATCATCCTTGCCGAGTTGGACGAGCCGAACAGCGCGGATGCCTACTCATTCGTTCGGCGTTGGGGGGATTTCTTCAATGAAGCCGAGGCCACGCATGGCGTGCGGCTGCCGCTGCTCGTCACCGAGCAGCCCACGGCAGACTCCGGTTGGTGGGGCACGCTGGATGGATTCGTCGATATCTGGTCACCACATGTCAGCAGCGTCTGGCAGGACATGGAGTCACCGAAGGGCAATCGCGACATCGCTCGCCGACTGAAGGCGGGTGATGAAGTCTGGTGCTACACCGCGCTCGTGCAGACACCGCAGGCCTGGCTGGATGTCCATGGCAAACCGTCCATGCTCAAAGAATCTAATCCGCCCGTCTGGTGTCTGGACTTCCCGCCGATGAATCACCGCATCATGGCCTGGGTCATGCCACGCCACGGCATCACCGGATTCACCTACTGGGACACCCTGCATTCGGCAAAGGGCGTGGATGTCTGGGAAAGCTCGGACAGCTTTCACACCACGGATGGCAGTGAGGTCTTCCATGGCGACGGCAGTTTCATTTATCCCGCCACAAAGAAGCGCCATGGCCGCGACATGCCGGTGGCCAGCATCCGCCTCAAATGGCTGCGGGAGATGTGTGACGACTACGACTATCTAATGCTCTCCAGAGATCTCTCGCTGGAAAAACCGGCGCTCAAACTCGCGGAGAGCTTTGCCCGTGGGTTCGGTGACTGGAATGATGATGTGACCCAGCTTTATGCCGCCCGCCGTGCCATTGCGGCGCTGATCGTTCAGAATCCTGCCAAGCAAGGAGGTGCCCGATGATACTGGAGATCATTCGCGATGCAGCGGGCTTTGCTGCTCTGGAGGCTGACTGGGATCGGTTGCTGGATGCATCCACGACGCACAGCCCCTTCCTGGCCTGGGATTATGTCCGGCTGTGGTGGCAGGAGTGCGGGAAAAAGTTCAAGCTCTGCCTCGGTGTTGTGCGTGATGACGAAGGCGCTGCCGTGGGCATAGCCCCGTTTGTCATCGGAGGGGATCGTGGGGAATCGCGCCAGCATCTGCGACATCTCGGTTTCATCAATGGCCTCGGCGATGTGCAGGGAGAGCGGATGGATCTGCTCGTTCCCGCTGGCCGCGAGGCGGAGATCACCCCGCTGCTCGCCTCCGTCATCTCGCTCACCAGCGGCTCGTGGGATGTCGTGCGGCTGAACAAAGTGCCGGAGGAATCTGCGAATCACTCCCTTCTGCTCGCCGAGCTGCGTCATGCGGGTGTGGATGCTGGTGTGCTGAATCAGTCTGGCTGCCGCTATCTGAATCTTCGCCCGACCTGGGAAGAGTTTGAGAAGGAGGTCGGGGGCAAATTCCGTGGCAACATCCGCCGCTACTGGGGGCGTCTCCTCGATCAACATCATGGTAGTGTGGTCACCGACTTCACACCTGAAAAGTCGATCGAGCATTTCTTCCGCCTTCACGCCTTGCACTGGCCGGATGGAGTGAGCTCATTCCTACGGCCAGCGGTTCGGCGGCTGCATGAGCGCCTGATGGCAAAATGGCTGCCCACTGGCCGGGCGATGACACCTTTCATCATCATCGACGGCCAGCCGGTCGGCTCCATCTACGCACTCTGCCATCATGGTGAGGTACTGATCTACCAGCTCGGCTGGGACAAACGCTACGCCAGCATCAGCATGGGCAACATGGCCGTCCGCGCCACTTTGAATGAGGCCATCCAGCGTGGCTTCCAGTTGGCTGACTTCCTGCCAGGCGAGTACCGTTACAAGCGGGACTGGAGTTCCCGCGTTCGCCATGTGTCCGACCTGGAGTGCTTCCACCCCTGGCACCTGCGCTCACTCGCTTTCCGTGCCCTGCGTGCGCTGAAGCGTCGCTATGCCAAACCAGAGATTGCCTCAACTGCGGCTCCCGCAGCATCGATAGAATCCGAAGAATGAAAGTCCTCGTCCTCACGGCAGATGCCAACACGCTCATCTATCATCGCGGAGATCTCATTCGTGATCTGGCGGCGCATGGCTGCGAGGTCGTGACCTCCGCCGCCGAGGACTATGAGCATGTGCAGAAATTTGTCCGAAGCCTCGGCGCAAGGCATGTGCCCATCCGCATGGTGCGCAGCCGCGTGAATCTCCTCAAAGACTGGATCACCTGGCTGGACATGTTCTGCCTTTTTCGCAGAGAGCAGCCGGATGCACTCTTCGCCTACACGATCAAGTCCGTGGTCTATGGCTGCGTCGTGGCCCGCCTCGCCAGAGTGCCCAAAGTGTATGCACTGCTGCCAGGTCTCGGCTTCACCTTTGTAAAGCCGGAGACGCTGAAGCAGGCGCTCGTGCAGTGGATCTCAAAAGCGCTGCACCGCTTCGCCTTGAAGCGTGCAGACGTCATCTTCATGCAAAACAAGGACGACGTAAAACTCTTCACCGAGATGCGCATGCTCCCCCCCGGAGTGCCCGTTCATGTCACCGCTGGCAGCGGCGTGAACCTTGAGGAATACCCGCACATCCCTCTCGAAGGCAATGCCGACATCGCCGCCGGCCGCATCCGCTTTGTGCTCGTCAGTCGTCTGCTCATCAGCAAAGGCGTGTGTGTCTTTGCTGAAGCTGCCCGGAAGATCAAAGCCCTTTACCCGCAGGTCGAGTTCCACCTCGTCGGCCCCTTTGATCCAAATCCGAATCGTGTCACTGAGGCAGAGGTCGAACAGTGGGTCAAAGAAGGCACGCTCAGTCATCACGGCATGGTGAAGGACATCCCCTCGCTGCTGAAAACCATGCACGTCTTCTGCCTGCCCACTTGGTATCGCGAGGGAGTGCCGCACGCCACTCTTGAGGCTCTTTCCACAGGTCGCGCCATCATCACCACAGACTCCGTCGGTGCCCGTGAATGTGTCGCTGATGCGGTGACTCCTGTGGGTGTCTCCAAACAAGGCCGCAACGGCTTCCTCTGCCCGACACGTGATGTCGATGCCGTGGCCCAGGCCATGCAGCACTTCCTCGATCATCCCGGTCAGGTCGCCGACATGGGCCGCGCTAGCCGCCAGCTTGCCGAGGAAGTTTTTGATGTGCGGCTCGTGAACCAGATCATCCTCCGCGCCATGGCCGTGGCACCCCCCGTTTCCGCTCAACCTTTCGTCCCCGCACCTTGCCCTCAGGTGGCAGGTGCATGATAGTAGCCCCTCTTCCGACCTCTCATGGCCTACCGCCTCGCGCTCGAATCCTCCACCTCGCAACCGTATCTGCCGGTTGCGAACGGGGTCCGTGCGCTCGCGCCCCATGCACCCACCACCGCGCTGGTGCTGTCTTCGTCGATGACGGAGGTGGATCACAGCCCCTACCTATCCACACCTGCGCCACAGTTCAGTGAGGCCATCATCAGTATCGCGGACCTTATCGGTTACGTGAAGCGCTTTGGTTTCATTGGATTCCTGATGGCCCTGCCCACCGCAGCCCTGGCCTTCTACTTTCTCGGCATGGGAGCCAAGGTCTATGAGGCTGAGGCTAAGCTCCGCCTGCGGATCGGAGACACCAATGTCCTCAATCTTCCAGATTCTTCCCGAGGTGGTCCTGGTGAACTCAGCGCCCCCCAGCTCGTGAACAATCATCTCACCGAGATGAAATCACGCCGCTTCGCCGAGTTCCTATTCGACAAGTTTGACACAGCAAAGCGTGAAGCCTGGACTGCCAGCATGCTGGCCAATCCAGGCCGCAAAGCCGAACTCTTCAAACTCTTGGGGCTCTACAAACCCGGCCCACCACCACCTGCTAAAGATTACTTTATCGAACAAATCATCAGCACCGTCAACGTCGAGCCGCTCAAGGAATCCCACATCCTGCGTGTGATCGTGCGTGATGGGGAGCCGCAGATGGCCGCAGACATCGCCAATGCCTTTGCCGAACAATACATCCGCTTCAATGGCGTCGTCGAATCTGGCGTCACCAAAGGAGAGAAGGAATATCTCGAAAAACAGGCCTCCGAGCTGCGTGCCCGGCTTGAGGAGAGTGAGCGCAAGTTGGCCGAATACCGCAAGAGCGCCGGCATCGTGGACAACACCGCCAGCAGCGGCGTGGACAGTGCACGCATGCTCCAGTTCAACACCGCCATCACCGAGGCCCAGCAGCGCCTCATCAAGGCCCGCAGTGATCTTCAAAGCATCCGCCTCACCCAGCAGGCCGGACGAGATATTCAGGAAGTGCGCAGCGTCGGTGAAAACGCCGACGTCGCCTTCCATAGCAAGGAACTGGATGCCAAGATCGCCGAGCGCCGCGCCATGGAGCCCCTCTGTGGCCGCCGTCATCCGAAGATGATCGCCCTCTCCGGCGAGATCGACTCCCTGAACATCTCCCTCAAGCGCGCCATTGATGCCGTGGTCACCCGGGCCGAGACGGAAGTCAGCACCCTTGAGCAGCAGATCCAGGACTATGAAAAGCAGCTCTCCAGTTCGCGCACCATGGCCGTGGATCAGAGCGGCAAAAACGTGGAGTACAATCTCCTCAGCGACCGCGTGGCCGCAGATCGCCTTTCTTATCAAAAGATCGTCAGCAGCCTCAGCAATGCAGAGATCACTGGTGGCTACACCGAAAGCAGCGCCCTCAGCCTCGCCGATACCGCCAGCGCGCCCGGCAAGCCCGTGAAGCCCAACAAACCCATGGCCGCTGTCGCCAGCTTCATGCTCTTCGGCATCCTTTTCCTCGGTGTGCCCATTGGCTGGGGACTCTTCGATCAGCATGTGATGAAGATCCTCCGTCAGGGGGGCTCACCTTCGCCGAATATCCCCTCGGCCCGAGAGGTGCCGCATGTGCCCATGTCCACGGCAACTCAGCCCATGCCGCCGCGCCCGGTCTCCAGCCCCTTCCAGTTGGCCGTTCCGCCTCCACCGCCTGAGCCGTTGAGCATCCCCGGCCTCGGTTCCGCTCCTGTTCTCGCCCAACTGCCCAGGGTCGGCCCCTCTCACCCAGAGCAGATGCTCGGCCAGCTCCTCCAGCCCGAGCCCATCGGTGCCGCCGGAGCTCTTCAGCAGATCACCATCACCTTGGAAATGCAGGCCCTTAAACGCAGTGGTCTCGGCGGCATCATCCTCATCACCAGCGCTGATGCCGGTGAAGGAAAAACCGCCACCGCCGCCGCACTCGCCGCCGCTTTTTGCCATCAGGGGCGCAGTGTCTTCATGATGGAGTGCAATGCCGTCTCCCCCGCTCTGCATCATTGGTTTCCACACGCCAGCCATCACAGCTCCTGGGCTCATGACCTGGAGGCCCTCCGCTATGGCAACACGCATCTTTTCCTCCTCCCCGCTCACGATCTCCCCGCCTACGCCACCAACGAGCTTCTCGATGGCTACCGTG